>JANOKR010000138.1:0-14701 GCA_031419315.1 Betaproteobacteria bacterium | reverse complement strand
GCAGTTACGACGCGGTGATCCGCGTCAACAGCCAGTCGGGCAAGGGTGGCATTGCCTATCTGCTGGAAGTCGAAAAGGGCCTCGAGCTGCCGCGCCGCCTGCAGATCGAGTTCTCGGCCGCGGTGCAAGCGGTGATGGACGTGCAGGGTCGTGAGATGAGCGCGGCCGATCTGTGGGCGCTGTTCGAAGCCGAGTACCGGCTCGGCCAGGCAGGGATCGATCAACAGCATTTTCATGAGCAGCCCGACGGCCGCACTGCGCTGTCGGCACGCTTGCGCGCTGGCGCCAGCACAGTGAATCTGGCGGGCGAGGGCGCCGGCCCGGTGGCTGCATTTGTGGATGCGCTGCAGCGCGCCACCGGCTGCGCCATCGAAGTCCTGGACTACCATGAACACGCGATGCACGCCGGGGCCCAGGCCCAGGCCGCCGCCTACATGGAGCTGCGCGTCAACGGCAGCCGCACGCTGTTCGGCGTGGGCATCGACGCCAACATCGTCACGGCGTCGATGAAGGCGGTGGTCTCGGCGCTGCATCGCTGCGGCATGGCCATCGAATCGCCGGCCCTCGTTGCGTGAACGGTCGCCTGCACCCTCGCCGGAACGTCTGCCTCAACACTTCGCCTGATCATCTGTTGGAGAACCCCCGCCATGACCGACAAACTCATCATCTTCGACACCACCTTGCGCGACGGCGAACAGTCGCCTGGCGCATCGATGACCCGCGACGAAAAGCTGCGCATCGCGCGCCAGCTCGAGCGCCTGCGCGTGGATGTGATCGAGGCCGGTTTTGCGGCGTCGAGCAATGGCGACTTCGAGGCCGTGAAGTCGATTGCCGAACATATCCGCGAAACCATCATCTGCTCGCTCGCGCGCGCCAACGACCGCGACATCTCGCGCGCCGCCGAAGCGCTCAAAGGGGCGGCGCGTGCGCGCATCCACACCTTCATCGCGACCAGCGAGTTGCACATGGAAAAGAAGCTGCGCATGAGCCGCGACCAGGTCTTCGAACAGGCCAGGATGTCGGTGCGCTTTGCGCGCAATCTGTGCGGCGATGTCGAGTTCTCGCCCGAAGATGGCTACCGCTCCGACCCCGACTTTTTGTGCCGCGTGCTCGAAGCCGCGATCGATGAAGGCGCGACGACGATCAACATTCCCGACACCGTCGGCTACGCTATTCCCGAGTTGTACGGTGCCTTCATCCGCAACCTGCGCGAGCGCTTGCCCAACTCTGACAAGGCGGTCTGGTCGGTGCATTGCCACAACGACCTCGGGCTGGCCGTGGCCAACTCGCTGGCCGGCGTGATGATCGGCGGCGCGCGCCAGATCGAGTGCACGATCAACGGCCTGGGTGAGCGCGCCGGCAACTGCTCGCTCGAAGAAGTCGTGATGGCGGTGCGCACGCGGCGTGACCACTTCGGCCTCGATGTCGGTGTCGATGCAACGCAGATCGTGCCGGCTTCGCGCCTCGTCGCGCAGACCACCGGCTTTGTCGTCCAGCCGAACAAGGCGGTCGTCGGCGCGAATGCTTTTGCGCATGCTTCGGGCATCCACCAGGACGGCGTGCTCAAGGCCCGCGATACCTACGAAATCATGCGTGCCGAAGATGTCGGCTGGGCCGCGAACAAGATCGTGCTCGGCAAGCTCTCGGGCCGCAATGCGTTCAAGCAGCGTTTGCTCGAACTCGGCGTCGAACTCGAGTCCGAGGCCGAGGTCAATGCGGCGTTCGCTCGCTTCAAGGATCTTGCCGACCGCAAGAGCGACATCTTCGACGAGGACATCATCGCGCTGGTGGGCGACGAGAGTGTCACCAGCGAACAAGAGCACTACCGATTGCTCTCGCTCGACCAACGTTCTGCAACCGGCGAGCGCCCACACGCCAGCGTGGCCTTCGCCGCGGGGGGCGAGGAGTTCCGTGTCGAGAGCGACGGCAACGGCCCGGTCGACGCCAGCCTGAAGGCGATCGAGTCAAAGCTCAAGACGGGCGCCGAAATGCTGCTTTATTCGGTCAACGCGATCACCTCGGGCAGCACAGAGTCGCAAGGTGAAGTCACCGTGCGGTTGCAACACGGCGGGCGAGTTGTCAATGGCGTCGGGTCCGACCCCGACATCGTGGTTGCTTCTGCAAAGGCCTATTTGTCAGCGCTGAACAAGCTGCACAGCAAGGTCGAGCGCGTTGCGGCCCAGGGTTGAGGAATACCGCACGATTGCAGCCACCACTTGAGAAGATGTACGCAAGCGCTTGATCTTGCGTGCTTTTTTTGGCCCGCGTACACTTGACGGGTCGATGGGAAGGCTGCTTGTGCCAAATCAGAAAAGATTGCTTGGCTGGAAGGGCGTGCTGCTGGCTTGTCTGGCAACGTTCGCCGTAGCGGCCGTCGTGCCGCAGGCTGCCGCGAAGGCCGCGGCCTCGACGGGCAACAACTCCAAGGCGACCAAGCACAAGGCTGCATCGAAAGCAGCGGTCAAACCGAACCGCTTTCAGCGCGCCAAACCGGCGCTGCGACCTGTTGCGATCGTGCCCGCCCGGCCCTCGTTTGGGCATCGCGCGGGCCTCAACGGCGCCGGTGATCCGCTCGACCTGAAGTCCAGCGTCGCACTCGTGATCGACCCGCTGACCCAAGAAGTCTTGTTCAGCAAAAACTCGTCGGCAGTGCTGCCCATCGCATCGATCACCAAGCTGATGACGGCGCTGGTCGTGGTTGAAGCCGGCCTGCCGATGGACGAGCGCCTGAGCATCGGCGCCGACGACATCGATACCGAAAAGGGCAGCCGATCACGGCTGAAAGTTGGCGCCGAACTCAGCCGCGGCGAGATGCTGCACCTGGCGCTGATGGCTTCGGAGAACCGTGCCGCGAACGCGCTCGGGCGGCACTATCCCGGCGGCGCGCCGGCCTTCGTCGTGGCGATGAACACAAAGGCGCGCGAACTTGGCATGAACGACACCCGCTACGTCGAACCCACCGGGCTGTCGAGCAGCAACCAGTCGAGTGCCAACGATCTGTCGCTGCTGGTCCAGGCGGCGTCGGGGCACCAGTTGATCCGCGAGCTGTCGACCGCGCTGGACACCTCGGTGGCCGTCGGACCGCGCCAGGTGCAGTTTCGCAATACGAATGGCCTGGTGCGCGACTCGAGCTGGGACATCAGCCTGCAAAAAACCGGCTACATCTCCGAGGCCGGCCGCTGTGTCGTGATGCAGGCCCAGCTGGCTGGGCGCAACCTGATCATGGTCTTGCTCGATTCGGCCGGGCGCTACTCACGCATCGCCGATGCGGAGCGCATCCGCGTCTGGTTGTCGGCCACCTTGCCCGCCGTCGCCGGCGCTGCATTGCCGCGCTGAGACGCTGCCGGCGATGCCGGCGTCGCTGCCTGCAATCTCAGCGCTTTGCGGCGCGATGCACATGCCCGAGCGCGGCGGAGATTTCCGACGCGGTGCTCTTGACCCGGTCGAGCCAGGCTTCTTCAAGCCTGTCGGCAGGCGCTGAAACCGACAAGCCGGCGATCAGCCGGCCCTGGTCGTCATAAATACCGGCGGCCATGCAGCGCACGCCGAGTTCGAGCTCTTCATCGTCCCTGGCCCAGCCGTGGGCGCGCACCGATGCCAGTTCGCGATCCAGCCGCGCTGGCTCGGTAATGCTGTTCTTCGTGTGGCCTGCCAGGCCCGTACGCGTGACGTAGGCGCGCACCCGCGTGGCGTCATCGTTGGCCAGGAACAGCTTGCCCACCGACGTCAGGTGCAGCGGCGCACGGCCACCGATCGCACGCACGACCTGCATGCCAGAACGCTCGCTGTAGGTGCGTTCGATATAGACGATCTCGTCGCCCTGGCGCATCGACAGGTTCACCGGCTGGTGCGTGAGGCGGTGCAACTCGCGCATCGGCGCCAACGCCACCTCGCGAACATCGAGCCGGGCTTTGACAAGGTTGCCCAGCTCGAGCAGGCGCATGCCGAGCCGGTAGCTGCCGGCTTCGGGCCGGTCGACATAGCGCCCGAGGGTCAGATCGTTGAGGATGCGGTGGGCCGTCGAAGGGTGCAGCCCCGTCGTTTCGCTGATCAGCTTCAGGCTCACCGGCTCCTGGTGCGAGGCCAGCACATCGAGCAGTGAAAACGCGCGCTCCAGGACCTGGATGGTCGGTGATCGGGGGTCGTCGGATTTCATTCGAGGCACCTTGGCGGCAAGCCGGCATTTTGCATCGCGGAACCGGAATTTGCATACCGGCATCCAAACCGGCATCCAAACTCCGATCGCTCCGTGCCGCTCAAGGCGATCAGCCCAGCATCGCAGCCGCCTCGTTGCCTGACCGAACCGCACCTTCCAGGGTTGCTGGGTAGGGGCCGCTGACATAGTCGCCGGCGGCGAGCAGGCCCGGCGCAATCAGCCGTGCCGGGCGCCGCAGCGCCGGCGTGCAGGCGAAGGTCGCCCGCTGTTCGGTCATCGACACCTGGACCGCCGGCGGCTGCGCCCAGGTGCCCGCCGCAAACTGCGTTCTCGCTTGCGCCAGCACCGCCGCTTCGGTGGCTTCGCGGCCGCGGTCGACCCATACGCGTGCGCCGCTGATGACAAAAGAAAATCGCCCCGGCTTCGACCCGAGTGCACCGTGATCAAAAACAAACTGCGCCGGGCCGTCGCGCAGCAAGACCATCGGCGCGGCCAGCGTGGTGCCGGCCGAGCCGACGCTGATGGTGATGATCGGCTCGTAGCGCAATGCCGACGCCGCCGCGGCCCAGTCGGGTGCGACTGCGCCGGCCAGTCGCGCGGCTTCGACGGCGGTGCAGGCCAGCACCACCGTGTCGAAGCGGTCGCCGTTGACGGCCCAGCCAGCACCATCGCGTTCGACCTGCTCGACCCTAACGCCCAACTTCAGCGGCACCGCATGCTGCTGCAACCAGGCCAGTGCCGCCTCGGGCAGTAGTTCGCCGAGCGGCCGACGTGGCAGCAGCAGGTCGGCCGACCCGGGCCCGCTGAACAGCGCGTCGCGCAGCACGCGCAAGAACACTGCCGCGCTGGCGGCTTCGGCGGGTGTATTCAGTGCGGCGATACACAGCGGGTCGATGAGGTCACGGCGCAATTCGCCCGGTATGCGGCCGCAGAGCTGGGCGACCGTCAGATGTTCGTCACAACGAAAACGGCGCAGCGCCCAGCCAGTGGCGTGCATCAGCAGCGCCAATCGGTGCCTGAGCGGCCAGCCGCGATGCGCCAAGACACCACGCGCAAAAGCGGCGATCGGCGGCCCAGGCGGCAGCCGCAGCCCGCTGCCATCGGGCAGCGTCATTGCCAGCGGCAGCCGCTTGAGCACGGCGTCGGGATCCACCCCCACCTCGCGCATCAGCGCCAGGGTCTGCACATAGGCGCCGATCAGGATGTGCTGTCCATTGTCGAGTTGGTCATCGCGCCACGCGACGCTGCGCGCACGGCCGCCGGGTTGGCGTGCCATCTCGAACAGGGTCACGCGGTGGCCGTCGCGGGTGGCGCGCACCGCGGCGGCCAGGCCGGCCCAGCCGGCACCGACCACGGCGACCGCCTTCATCGGGTGCGCCACCTCAAGCGCCGCGCCACTGGGTGCGCGTGGCGATCCACAGCTTGCGCAGCGGTGTCAGCGAAGTGCGCTGGTGCAGCACCTGGAAGCCGCCGGCCTCGATCTCGCGCAGCAGGGTGCGGTAGATATTGGCCATCATCAACCCCGGGCGCTGCGTGCGACGGTCGGCGTCGGGCAGCAGCGCAAAGGCTTCGTCGAAAGTGGCGTGCGCGCGCGCCGCCTGAAACTGCATCAGCCCGCTGAAACGTTCGCTATAGCCCCAGGGCGCATCACGCGCCAGCAGCTCGGCGGCCTTGACGTCAAAGCGCTGCAACTCGCTCATCGGCAGGTAGATGCGGCCGCGGCGGGCGTCGTCGCCGACATCGCGAATGATGTTCGTCAACTGCATCGCCAGGCCGAGCCGGTGGGCGTATTCGATCGTCGCTGGCTCGTTGCGGCCGAAGATGCCGCTGGCGACTTCGCCGACGATGCCGGCCACCAGATGGCAATAACGCGCCAGGCCCGCGAAGTCCAGAAACCGCGTCTGGTCGAGGTCGGTCTGGCAGCCTTCGATGACCGCCAGCAAATGGCGCGCTTCGATGCCGTGGTCGGCTGCCAGCGGCAGCAGCGCCTGCGTCACCGGGTGCGCTGCATTGCCGCCAAAAGCCTGCGCCACCTCTTGCCGCCACCAGGCGAGTTTGGTCGCGGCGACCGACGGCTCCTGCATCTCGTCGACAACATCGTCGACCTCGCGGCAGAAGGCATAAAACGCGGTGATCGCCGCACGCTTGGGTGGCGGCAAGAACATGAACGCGTAATAAAAGCTCGACCCGCTGCGCGCCGCCTTGTCCTGCACATATTGCTGCGGCGTCATGTGCGCTCCGGCGCCGCTGCGCGCATCGTCCATGCCCGCCAGGCAACGGGCAAGGCATCGGCGCTGCGCAGCACCGGCCGCTGCCGAATGGTCTGGTAGCCCATGCCGGCGATTCTCTCAAGTACGCGCAGTCCGCCTTGCACGACGAAGCGCAATTCCCAGCCGGCGCGGCCGGGCAGGCGCAGCGCCAACGGTGCGCCGGCGAGCATCAGCGCATGGGCCCAGGTGCACAGGTCTTGCACCAGCGCGCGGCTCGCCGCGGTGTCGGCCAGCGATGCCGGATCGGCGAGGCTGACGCCATGGCGCGCGGCGTCGTCGGCCGGCAAATACAGACGGCCCCGCGGCAGGTCGACGCTGAGGTCCTGCCAAAAATTGATCAGCTGCAGCGCCGTGCAGATCGCGTCGGATTGGGCCAGTGACGCGTCGTCAGTGACGCCATAAAGATGCAGCAACAAGCGACCGACGGGGTTGGCCGAGCGCCTACAGTAGTCGAGCAGCGCGTTGCGGTCGGCATAACTCGGATTGGCGCAGTCCTGCACGAAGGCGTCGAGCAAAGCGGCGAGTGGCGCGTGGGGCAGGGCGTGGGTTCGCCGGGCGGCGTCGACGCCGGCAAAAACGCCGGCCCAGCGGGCCGACGGCGCAGTGCCGGCAAAGACCGCGTCCAGGTCGGCGCGGTAGTCGCGCAGGTCGGCCAGACGTTGTGCCGCAGCGGCATCGCCCTCGTCGGCGATATCGTCGGCGGTGCGCGCAAAGTGGTAGATCGCCATCACCGCCGGCCGAATTGCCGGTGGACATAGCAGCGAGGCGACGGGAAAGTTTTCGTAGTGCGGGGTGGTCACAATGGCGTTCACGGCAGCGTGATTGTCCACGGCGGTGCAGGGCACGCCGATGCGCGGTCTGATGCCACGTTCGATGCAGGGTCGGGCGCAGTGTCCGACGCAGCGCGTGGTGCCAGGTCCGAGGCCGCGCCGGACACAAGCCCCCACGCCATCGCAAGCCTCTGCAAGCGCCGTTTGACAGGCTCCCGCTGCGCTCCTATATTACTGACCGGTCAGTCACTAAGGATTCCTGCGTCATGCACCGGGGTCCGCGCCGAGCCCGCCCCATGTCGCGCCACACCCTCGTTTTGCCCTTCATCGCCGCGATGCTGCTCGCCGCCTGTTCACGCCCCGCACCAGCGCCAGAGCCAGTGCGCGCCGTGCGCACAATGACCGTGCAGGCCGGCAGCGCCGGTGGCGCGCACGACTATGCCGCCGAGGTCAGAGCGCGCACCGAAGTGCGCCTGAGTTTTCGCGTCGGCGGCAAGTTGGTGCAGCGCCCGGTCAACGTTGGCGATGTGGTTCGGGCCGGTCAGCTGCTGGCGCGCATCGACGCCCAGGATTTGAAACTCGGGCAAGACGCGGCGCGGGCCAGCGTCGGCGCGGCAGAAGTCAATTTGGCGCAGGCCGGGGCCGACTTCCGCCGATTCAAGGATCTGCGTGATCAGGGTTTTATCAGCGCCGCCGAACTTGAGCGTCGCGAAACGACGCTCAGGGCCGCGCAGTTGCAGCTCGACCAGGCGCGCGCGCAAGCCGGTGTGCAGGGCAACCAGGCGGCCTATGCAACGCTGGCCGCCGACGCGGCCGGGGTTGTCACTGCGGTTGACGCCGAGGTCGGTGCGGTGCTCGGCGCCGGCACGCCGGTGCTGCGGATGGCCGTGGACGGCCCGCGCGACATCGTCTTTGCGGTGCCCGAGGACGGCGTCGATGCGATGCGCGCGCTGCTCGGCCGCGGCGGCGGTGTCAAGGTGCGGCTCTGGGGCGCGGCGGCTGCTGAGACGCTGCCGGCGACGGTGCGCGAGGTAGCCGCTGCCGCCGACCCGGCGACACGCACGTTCTTGATCAAAGCCGATATCGGCCGGGTGCCGGTGCGGCTGGGGCAGACCGCCACGGTCGTCGTCGAGTTGCCACCGGTGGCGGGCATCAGCAAGCTGCCGCTGACCGCGGTGTTCGAGTCCCGCGGCCAGACCTCGGTCTGGCTGCTCGACACCACGAGCATGAGCGTGAAGCCGCAGCCGATCGTCGTTGCCGGTGCCGACGGCAACGAGGTGGTGGTCGCTGCCGGCCTGGCGCCGGGCCAGGTGGTCGTCACCGCGGGTGTACATACCCTGACGCCGGGCCAGAAGGTCAAACTTTTCACCGCAGCGGCAGCGCCGGCCCGGCCCGCCACGGCGGCAACGCCGGCAAGATCGGCAACACCCGGCGCATCGGCAGCGAGCCGCTGAGCCACTGACTAGCAACCAGGCGCGCCCGCGATGGACTCCCCGCATCAGAACCACCCGCACCGCGATCTCGAGCCGGCGCCGAGCCGCTTCAATATCTCGCGCTGGGCGCTCGAACACCCGGCGCTGACCCGCTACCTGATGGTCGTGCTGATGGTGCTCGGTTTTGCCGCGTACTTTCAGCTCGGGCAGGACGAAGACCCACCGTTCACCTTCCGCGTCATGGTGGTGCAGGCCTTCTGGCCGGGTGCCACTGCGCAGCAGGTGGCCGAGCAGGTGACAGACAAGATCGAGAAGACGCTGCAAGAAGTGCCGTATGCCGACAAGGTCCGCAGCTATACCAAACCCGGTGAGTCGCTGACGATTTTCCAGCTCAAGGATTCTTCGCCGCCAAAAGAGGTCGCCGGGGTCTGGTACCAGGTGCGCAAGAAGGTCGGCGATATGCGCCACACGCTGCCGGCAGGTGTCATCGGCCCGGTCTTCAACGACGACTTTGGCGATGTCTACGGCTCGATCTTTGCGCTCGCGGCCGACGGTTTCAGCAAGGAAGAGTTGCGCGTCCAGGCCGACCGCGTGCGCCAGGCGCTGCTTGCGGTGCCCGACGTGGCCAAGGTCGAGACCTTCGGCGCGCAGCCGGAAAAACTTTTCGTCGAAATCTCGCACAAACGACTGGCCCAGCTCGGACTGGACTTCAACCAGGTCATCGCGCAGATCGGCGCGCAGAACGCCGTCGAGGGCGCGGGTGTGCTCAACGCAGGGCCGGAAAACTTCCAGGTCCGCATCGGCGGGCAGTTCAATTCGGTGGATGAGCTGCGCCGCTTGCCGATCCGCGCGATCAACGCGGCCACAGGCCAGGCGAGTTCGTTCCGCCTCGGTGATATCGCCGACATCCGCCGCGCCACCATTGACCCACCGCAGGTGCTGGTTCGCCACCAGGGCCAAGAGGTCATAGCGCTGGGCGTGTCGATGGCCAAGGGCGGTGACATCATCGAACTCGGCAAATCGTTGCGCGCCACCGCGGCCAAGCTGCAACAAGAGATGCCGATGGGCATCACGCTGTCGCAGATCCAGGACCAGCCCAAGGCGGTGACCCGTTCGGTGAACGAATTTGTCGGCGTGCTGCTCGAGGCGGTGCTGGTCGTGCTCGCGGTCAGCTTCATCAGCCTGGGTCTGCACACCAAGCCGCTGCGGGTCGACATCTGGCCGGGCATGGTCGTCGGCATCACGATCCCGCTGGTGCTGGCGATCACCTTCGTCACGATGTACTACTGGAGCGTCGGCCTGCACAAGATCTCGCTCGGCTCGCTGATCATCGCTTTAGGCCTGCTCGTCGACGCCGCGATCATTGCTGTGGAGATGATGGTGCGCAAGCTCGAAGAGGGCTACGACAAGATGCGCGCGGCGACCTTCGCCTACGACGTGACGGCGATGCCGATGTTGACGGGCACCTTGATCACCGCGGCCGGCTTCCTGCCCATCGGCCTGGCCAAATCGCTGACCGGCGAATACACCTTCGCGATCTTCGCCGTGACCACCGCAGCGCTGTTGATCTCGTGGATCGTCTCGGTCTACTTCGTGCCCTACCTCGGCGCCTGGTTGTTGCACACGCGGCGCAAGTCGGCGGTGTCGGATGGTGGCGCGGCCAACGAAGCCGGCGCCGACAGCCCGCACGAGTTGTTCGACACACCGTTTTACAGCCGCTTCAGACGCGCCGTGAACTGGTGTGTGCAGCACCGCTGGATCACGATCGCCTTGACGCTGCTGACCTTCGCGCTCGGCATCGCCGGCATGGGGCGGGTGCAGCAGCAGTTTTTCCCCGACTCCAGCCGGCCGGAGATCCTGGTCGATCTGTGGCTGCCAGAAGGCTCGACGATCCAGCAAAGCGAGACCGTCGCCAAGGCGTTTGAAGCGCGCATGCGCAGCGAGCCCGGCATCGAGTCGGTGAGCACCTGGATCGGCAGCGGCGTGCCGCGCTTTTATCTGCCGCTGGACCAGATCTTCCCGCAAGCCAATGTGTCGCAGTCGATCCTGCTGCCCAAGGACTTGGCCACCCGCGAAGCGTTGCGGCTGCGCCTGCCGGCGCTGCTGGCGACCGAATTTCCCGAGGTGCGCGGCCGTGTCAAGTTGCTGCCCAACGGGCCGCCGGTGCCGTACCCGGTGCAGTTTCGCGTCGTCGGGCCGGATGCGCGCGAGGCGCGGCTGTGGGCCGACCGCGCCAAAGAAGTGCTCTACGCCAGCCCGAATATGCGCGGTGTCAACGACAACTGGAACGAGTCGATCAAGGTGCTGCGGCTGGATGTCGACCAGGACAAGGCACGTGCTCTCGGTGTCACGAGCCAAGCGCTGGCGCAGGCTTCGCGCACGATCCTGTCGGGCAGCACGATCGGCCAGTACCGCGAGGGTGACAAGCTGGTCGATATCGTCTTGCGCCAGCCTGCCGAGGAGCGCAACGCGATCACCGATATCGGCAATGCCTACATGCCCACCAGCAACGGCCGCCCGGTGCCGTTCACCCAGATTGCCAAGGCCAGCTTCGGCTGGGAGCCCGGCGTGATGTGGCGCGAAGGGCGCAACTACGCGATCACCGTGCAGGGTGATGTCGTCGAAGGCCTCCAGGGCCCGACCGTGACGGCGCAGATCTGGCCGGAGCTGAACAAGCTGCGCGCGCAGATGCCGGTGGGTTACGACATCCAGATTGCCGGCGCGGTGGAAGAAAGCGGCAAGGGCCAGGTCTCGCTGCTGGCCAACGTGCCGCTGATGATCTTCATCATGCTCACGTTGTTGATGCTGCAGCTGCAGAGCTTTTCGCGCGCGATGCTGGTCATGCTGACCGCGCCGCTGGGCATCGCCGGTGTTGCCGCGGCGTTGCTGCTGCTGAACCGGCCGTTCGGTTTTGTTGCGCTGCTCGGCTTCATCGCGCTGGTCGGCATGATCATGCGCAACTCGGTGATCCTGATCGACCAGATCGAGCAGGACCGCCGCCGCGGCGTGCCGGCCTGGGACGCCATCGTCGAGTCCGCTGTGCGCCGCTTCCGGCCGATCGTGCTGACCGCAGCGGCCGCGGTGCTGGCGATGATCCCGCTGTCGCGCAGTGTGTTCTGGGGCCCGATGGCGGTGGCGATCATGGGCGGGCTGATCGTGGCCACGGCCTTGACGCTGCTGGCGCTGCCGGCGATGTACGCGGCTTGGTTTCGGGTCCAGAAGGAAGCCCCGGCGCCCGGATAGAATTCGCAGTTCCGTCCGCGCGGGTGGCGAAATTGGTAGACGCACCAGGTTTAGGTCCTGACGCCTTCACCGGCGTGTCGGTTCGAGTCCGACCCCGCGCACCAGAATCCTGAAGCTTGTTTTTCCCCGTCACCCATCCAGTCACAGAGATTGCACCATGGCCGTCAACGTCGAATCCCTCGGTAGCCTCGAACGCCGCATCACCCTCACCGTGGCCGCCGCCGACATCGGCAGCGAGATCGATTCGCGCCTGCGCCGCTTGTCGCGCACCGTCAAGGCCGACGGCTTCCGCCCCGGCAAGGTGCCGATGTCGGTGGTCGCCCAACGTTACGGCTACAGCGTGCAGAACGAGGTCGTCAACGACCGCATCGGCAAGGCCTTTAACGAAGCCGCCAGCGAAGCCCGCCTGCGTGTCGCCGGCATGCCGCAGATCACGCAGAAAGACGCCGCGCCCGAAGGCCAACTGGCTTTCGACGCCACCTTCGAGGTCTACCCCGAGGTCAAGATCAACGACCTTTCGGCGTTGAAGGTCGACCGCGTGAGCAGCGAAGTCAGCGAAGCGGCGATCGACCGCACCGTCGAAATCCTGCGCAAGCAGCGGCGCACCTTCGCGCAGCGCCCGGCCATCGAAGGCGCCGCCGAGACCGACCGCGTGACGATCGACTTTGAAGGCAAGCTCGACGGCGAGCCATTTTCCGGCGGCAAGGCCGACGCCTTCCAGTTTGTCATCGGCGAAGGCCAGATGCTCGAGCAGTTCGACAAGGCCGTGCGTGGCATGAAGGTCGGTGAGAACAAGACCTTCCCGCTGCAGTTCCCGGCCGACTACCACGGCAAGGACGTCGCTGGCAAGGAAGCCGATTTCCTGGTCACGGTGAAGAAGATCGAGGCCGCCAACCTGCCGGCGGTTGACGATGCCTTTGCCAAGGCGCTGGGCATCACCCTGGCCAGCGTCGAAGGTCTGCGCGCCGATGTGAAAAAGAACCTTGAGCGCGAAGTCAAGTTCCGCATCCAGGCGCGCAACAAGGCCGCGGTGATGGACGCGCTGGTGGGTGCTGCCGAACTCGACGTGCCCAAGGCGCTGGTGGCCGGTGAGCTTGAGCGCATGGTGGCGTCGTTGCGCGACCGCCTCAAGCAGCAAGGCATGAAAGACGCCGAGACGATGCCGATCCCGAGCGAGGAGTTTTCGCCGCAGGCCGAAAAACGTGTCCGCCTGGGTCTGGTCGTGGCAGAGCTGGTGCGCTCGAACAACCTGCAAGCCAAGCCCGACCAGTTGCAAAAGCACATCGAAGACATCAGCCAAAGCTACGAGAAGCCGGCCGAGGTGGTGCGTTATTACCTGACCGACCGCCAGCGGATGGCCGAAGTTGAGGCTATCGTGATCGAGAACAACGTCACCGAGCATGTCCTTGGCAAGGTCTCGGTGATTGACGCGGTGGTACCGTTCGACGAACTGATGGCCACCGCATCCTGAAGGACACCAGCGCATGAGGCATTCGATATGAGCGCACTAGAGACCACCGGCCTGGGCATGGTGCCCATCGTCATCGAGCAGTCCGGCCGCGGCGAGCGCGCCTACGACATCTACAGCCGGCTGCTGCGCGAGCGCATCATCTTCCTCGTCGGCCCGGTCAACGACCAGACCGCGAACCTGGTTTGTGCGCAGATGCTGTTCCTGGAAAGCGAAAACCCCGACAAGGACATCTTCCTGTACATCAACTCGCCCGGCGGCAGCGTCAGTTCCGGGCTGGCGGTCTACGACACGATGAACTTCGTCAAGCCCGATGTGTCGACGCTGTGCATGGGCATGGCCGCGAGCATGGGCTCGTTCCTGCTGATGGCCGGCGCCAAGGGCAAGCGCCTGTCGCTGCCGAACGCCAAAGTGATGATTCACCAGCCCTCTGGCGGCGCGCAAGGGCAGGCGACGGATATCGAGATCCACGCCCGCGAAATCCTGAAGACCCGCGAGCAGTTGAACAAGATCTACGCCGACCGCACTGGCCAGGCCGTCGAGCGCATCGCCGCCGACATGGAGCGCGACCTGTTCATGTCGCCGGTCGTGGCCAAGGACTACGGCCTGATCGACCAGGTCATCGAGCGCCGGCCCTGATTCGAACCCTGGTCCGAGGCCCGATGCGCTCGACGCAAATGCCGAAAACGCCCCTCATTTCCACACCAAGGGGTCACGCGTCCTTGCTCTATCATCTTCCCGCATCCACCCGGCGATACGCCTCGTAAACCGCGCAATACGCATATGGCCGACAAAAAAGGCGCTTCCGGCGAGAAAGTTCTGTACTGCTCGTTCTGTGGCAAGAGCCAGCACGAGGTCAAGAAGTTGATCGCCGGCCCGTCGGTGTTCATCTGCGACGAGTGCATCGAACTCTGCAACGACATCATCCGCGACGATGCGCCGGCCGAGACCACCGGTGCGAAGACGCAGAAGTCCGACCTGCCGATCCCGACCGAAATCAAGGCCAGCCTGGACCAGTACGTGATCGGGCAGGAGGTTGCCAAGCGCACGCTCGCGGTGGCGGTCTACAACCACTACAAGCGCCTCAAGCATATGGCCGGCTCGAAGGACGAGATCGAGCTGACCAAGAGCAACATCCTGCTCATCGGCCCCACCGGCTCGGGCAAGACCTTGCTCGCACAGACCCTGGCGCGGCTGCTCAACGTGCCCTTCGTGATTGCTGATGCGACGACGCTCACCGAAGCCGGCTATGTCGGCGAGGACGTCGAGAACATCATCCAGAAGCTGCTGCAGAACTGCAATTACGACGTCGAGCGTGCGCAGCGCGGGATTGTCTACATCGACGAGATCGACAAGATCAG
>JANOKR010000137.1:0-1759 GCA_031419315.1 Betaproteobacteria bacterium | reverse complement strand
CCGAGTGAGGCGGCAAGCTTCGCCTGCGGCCGCAACTCGTCGGCCACGTCGCGCACCGCGCCCAGCAAGCGCGGCGCCAATGCTTCGATGTTTGGCGTGCCGGGCGCGTCGGGCCGAGGCGGCAGATCGGCGTCACTCATTTGCGACGGACACCCGGCGCAGGCGCAAGGGGAGCGAAGGCAGGTCGACGATCGCATGGCCGTTGGCTTTGCATGATGCCGGCAGGGGGATGGCGCCGACGAGGACGCTCGCGCGCACGTCGCCGGGGGCGAGCGGACTGGCATCGAAGATCGCAAGCACGAACGCAGCGGAGATGATCACGGCCTGCCGCCCTTCGGGGATGGCGCCGACCGCCAGCGCGACGGCAACGATGACCGACTCACGCAGGGCCGGAACCTGGCGACCAGCGGCGCCGCACACGCAGACTGCCATTTCATCCGTCAGCTGGCGCGGGCCGGCATCCGTGGCCAGGGTGTCAGCCACGCGGCGGACATCTTCGCGCTCGCGCTCGTGTCGGGTGCCATCGGCGACGGCGGCAAACAAGGCGATGGCGCGGATCGACTTCTGCCTTTCCGGGTTCATGGTCATCTCTGAAGGTGCAACGCCAGCGTGCTGCCGTGAGTTACATCCCGGCGAGTTCACGGCTGCTGCGCGGGTGCCATGCACGATTGAACGCCAGTAGGGCTTCGTTGGGTTTGTCGTGTGTCAAGCAATTGATGGCTCGAATCTTGACTTCAATCGACCGGGATTCAAGCCAGGACCGTCTGCCCATCGAGTTGACCGAGTGCAGCGTCGGAAGCCCGCACGCCGCGCACCCTATTGGCTCGGCGTGCCGTGCCTTGTGCGTGTAAGGTGTCGAATCGCTGGAGGCCGTCACCGCCGAACTGCGCCGGCTCAGCGGCTCAAAGGCTCAGCGAGTCGGTGATTCAGGAGACCACGGAAATGCGGGCCACGTCGCCTGGCGCACTTCGCCGAAAGCTGTTCGCCATTGCGCTGCTGAGCATCGCAGCGCTGCTGGCTGTGGCGGCGATGTCGCCGATCCCCCAGCCCGAGCGATATCACGACTTCGCCGACCAGCGCACTGTGCTCGGTGTGCCGCATGCACTCAACGTCGTGTCGAGCGTGGGGTTCCTAATCGTCGGCGTCGTCGGCCTGCGGCGACTGTCGAAGTTGGGCGCTTCGTTCACTGATGCACGCGAACGCTGGCCCTATACCGTGTTCTTCGCGAGCGTCGTGGCGGTAGGTTTTGGCTCGGTCCATTACCACCTCGCGCCCCGCCACGGCAGCTTGTTCTGGGACCGGTTGCCGATGAGCCTGGCCTTCATGTCACTGCTCAGCGCCGTGCTGGTCGAGCGTCTGGGCCCGCGCATCGGCCTGCGGCTGTTTCCCTGGTTGGAGGCGGCCGGCCCGATCAGCGTCGTCTACTGGATGTGGAGCGAGCGTGCCGGTGTCGGCGACCTGCGCCTGTATGGCCTGGTGCACTTCTACCCGATGCTGTTGATGCCGCTGCTGTTGTGGCTGTTCGCGCCGCGCTACACGCGCGGTGGCGATCTGCTTTGGGTGCTGGCTCTCTACATGACGGCGCTGGCAGCCGAGCGCCTGGACCACCAGGTCTTTGCGGCGGGCGGCTGGATCAGCGGCCATACCCTGAAGCACATGCTGGCGGCCGTGGCCGCTGCCTGGCTCTTGCGCATGCTGCGCCTGCGCAGCCCGGCCGCTGCCGAGTCGGCGCCGTGAACGTTTGGCGCGGGTGGCACGC
>JANOKR010000136.1:0-4051 GCA_031419315.1 Betaproteobacteria bacterium | reverse complement strand
GCGGTGAAGGTCATCTTGCCGTCACCTTCACTCGGGCTCGTCCAGGCCCAGGCCGCGCCGGCGCCGGCTTCGGGCCCGGAGTAGTCGATCTTCATCGCCGCGTCGCGCTGGTTCCAGACGCTCCAGCGTTTCCACTCTCTGGGGCTCACCACCAGCGCATAGATCTTGTCCGCCGGGGCGTTGATGCTGACCGTGCGGCTGACCTTGAATTGCGGCGACAGCAGCATGCCGCCGAGCCACAACACCAGCGCCAGCGCGAGCACGATGCCGAGCAGCCATTTGACGATGCGCATCGGAGACCCCCTCGTGGTTGACAGGCCCGCGGCGGGCCAGCGCGCTGGATTGTGAACGCCTTTGGCCGCCGCCGGCTGGCAGCGGCAGGGACGGTGGCATCATCGGCGCCCGCGCGCCGAATCATTGTGGGTGGTCATCTTGCTGAGTCATTTCGCTGCATCATTTTGCTGCGCCCGAGCGCCAGCCCAGGACCTGCCATGAACCGTTTCAGCCCTTGTGCCGCTCTTGTCGCTGCGGTGGCTGCACTCTTCATCAGCGGCCCGCTGCTGGCGCAGACGCCACCCGCCAAGGCGCCCGCCAAGCCAACGGCCAAAGCGCCGCCGAAGGCCGGGGCCAAATCAGCGCCGGCCGCGCTGGCCGACAAGGTGTCGTCGTTCGGCGCAGCCGGTGGCTCGGGCAAGCTGCTGACGCGAGACGAACTTCGGGCCTGCTTCAAGGAGCGCGACGAACTTGCGGCCCGCCGCGGGCAGATCGAGGCTGAGCAAAAACGCAACGAGGCCGACCGTGCCGAGCTGCTCAGTACCGGCGAAGCGCTGAAGACCGAACTGGCGACGCTCGACCGCAGCAGCGGCGACGCCGTCGATGCCTACAACCTGCGCGCGAAAAAACGTGACGATGCGGTCGACGGCTACAACACCCGCCAGCACAAACTGGTGGCCGACGCCGAAAAGCTGAGCGACACCCAATCGCTTTGGAAATCCGAATGTGGCGACCGGCGCTACCGCGAAGACGACGAAATCGCGATCCGCCGTGGCCCCTGAGCGCGAACTTCACGATCGAGGCAAGCCGATGACCACCACGACCACCCCCCTGCCCGACGCTGGCAACCCGCTGCTGCAAACCTGGACCGCGCCGCACGGCATGCCACCATTTGCAGCCCTCTCGCCGGCGCACTTCAGCTTCGCGTTTGGCGCCGCGATGGCCGAACACCGCGCCGAACTGGCAGCGATTGCCAACGCCGAAGCGGCGCCCGGTTTTGACAACACCATCGCCGCGTTCGACCGCAGCGGCCGGTTGCTGGCGCGCATCGGCTCGGTCTTCCACAACCTCGCCGCGTCGGCCACCAGCGACGCTCTACAGGCGGTGCAGCGCGAACTGGCGGGGCCGTTGGCGGCGCACGATAACGATGTCTATTCGAACCGCGCACTCTTCGCTCGCATCGACATTTTGTACGAGCAGCGCGCCCGACTCGGCCTGGACGCCGAAGCGCAGCGCCTGCTCGAACGGCTGCACCTGGAGTTTGTGCGTGCCGGCGCGCGTTTTGCACCAGCGCAGCAGGTTCAGTACGGCGAGCTGATGCAGGGGCTGGCCCGCGAGACCACGCTCTTCGGCCAGAACGTCTTGCACGATGAGTCGCACTTCCGGCTGGAGCTGCGTGGTGAGGCCGACCTCGCCGGGCTGCCGGATTTTGTGTGTGCATCAGCGCGCCAGGCCGCCGCCGAGCGTGGCCTGGGCGACGAGCTGCATGTGATCACCCTCAGCCGCTCGCTGATCGTGCCCTTCCTGACCTTCTCAAAACGCCGCGACCTGCGCGAACAGGCCTGGCGCGCCTGGGTCGGGCGCGGTGAACATGCCGGCGACCACGACAACCGCGAGGTCGCGCGCCAGATCCTGGCCCTGCGCCAACAGCAGGCGCGGATGCACGGCTACACGAGTTTTGCCGACTACGCACTGGCCGATACGATGGCCGGCACTCAAGCCGCGGTGGCCGGCTTGCTCGACGAAGTCTGGCCGCGCGCGCTGCTGGCCGTCGAGCGTGAGCAGCAGATGCTGCGCGCAGCGATGGCGGACGCCGGCGCCGGGGCCGAGACCATCGAAGCCTGGGATTGGCGCTACTGGGCCGAGAAGGTGCGCGTGGTGCGCTACGCCATCGACGACGCTGAGGTGAAGCCCTATTTCCGCCTTGAGAATATGGTCGAAGCCGCATTCGACTGTGCGCAGCGCCTGTTCGGCCTGCGCTTCAGCGCGCGCGCCGATCTGCCGGTCTACCACCCCGACGTCAAGGCCTACGAAGTGCATGACGCTGCCGGCGCGCTGGTCGGCGTCTTTTTGCAGGACAACTTTGCGCGGGCGAGCAAGCGCAGCGGCGCCTGGATGAGCAGCCTGCAATGGCAGAGCCGCAACACCCCGTCGGGCGCGCCCGAACTGCCGCTGATCCTGAACAACAACAATTTTGCCAAGGGCGCACCGGGCGCGCCGACGCTGCTGTCGATGGACGATGTGCGCACCCTCTTCCACGAGTTTGGCCATGGCCTGCACGGGCTGCTGTCCGACGTCACCTACGAGCGTTTGTCAGGCCCCCAGGTGTTGCGCGACTTTGTCGAGTTGCCGTCGCAGATCTTCGAAAACTGGGCCACCGAGCCGCAGGTGCTGAAGCGCTTCGCGCGCCACTGGCAAACCGGCGCCGTGATCCCCGACGATCTCATCGTGCGCCTGCACCGTGCGCGGCTGTTCAACCAGGGTTACGAGACCGTGCGTTATGTCGCCAGCGCGCTGGTCGACATGGCTGCGCATGCGCTCACCGATGCTGAACCGCCGGCCGACCTGTGTGCGTTCGAGACCCAAAAACTGCACGCCATTGGGCTGCCGCAGGGGGTTGGTCTGAACCACCGGCTGGTGCATTTCCAGCATTTGTTTTCGGGCTCGGGGTACGCGGCGGGTTATTACGTCTACATGTGGGCCGAAGTCCTCGATGCTGACGGCTACGACGCTTTCATCGAAGCCGGCGACCCGTTCAGCGCGCCGGTGGCCAAGGCGCTGCAGCGCTTCATCTACGCCAGTGGCAATACGCTGGCGCCGGCCCGGGCCTACGCCAATTTCCGCGGCCGCGAGCCGGCGGTCGAACCGATGCTGCGCAAGCGTGGGTTGCTCGAGAGCGAACCGGCGTAGCCCGATAGTCGTCAAGCGATCGGAAAGGCGCGGCCTCGGTATTTGTGATCCCCGGTACGCCGCGAGTCGACTGCAAATTGCGACCGACTACGAACCTGTTGCGGTGTCATGCGGCCCCAGGAACTTGTCGCCGTTGAAGTGCACCAAATGCTCGGGCGACTCGGCAATCCAGGCTTCGGTTTCCCACGCGACTTGCGCTGCAAACCGGCGAAATGTCGACCGGTCGGGGAACGCTGACACGTAGACGCGTTGCGCGGAGCAGTGCCCCTGGAGCAGGCTCTCCAGCGTGAGCCGCCGGACCTCGGTCACCGGATTTGCAGCGGTCACTGCCTCGATGAGAAAGAGCCAATTCTTTGCTCGCGAATGGGCGACGACGTCCGGCAGCTTCTCGTGCCCCAGATCGAAAATTCCAAGTTCGCGAAGGCGCACTTGATCCATGAACTTGAGCTTGTCGGCGGCCTCACCCACGTAGAGCAGATCGGCGCCACGCCCGAACAACGGGAGAAAGACTTCGACAACGGCTCTTTGGAGTTGATTGTGTGGATCGGGTTCGAACATCAGCACCTTGTCGTCGGCGATCTTGATCGGAATCTGTCGAAGCCCGCGATCGCGTGCCAGCTGTTTGGCGAGGGGAGGCCAAGCCTCGGTGAACGCCGAGCATGCCTGGCTCCAATGTTCTGTACCAAAGCTGCGCGCGAGTCTTGCCGCTTCAGGGTGGATGCCATAGCCGCGCGTGCCGTCGTTCGTGGTGGCGTTCGCTTTGTTGGCGGCAGCCTGGACAACGCCCGCGGTAACGGGCAGCTTAAGATCTTCCCTGCGTACATCGTCATACGAGCCGTCGGACCGCGTCTCCTGGTGGTGGTCGCGG
>JANOKR010000135.1:0-2095 GCA_031419315.1 Betaproteobacteria bacterium | reverse complement strand
CGAGTTCGGCATCTACCTCATCAGCGACGGCGCCAACAAACCTTATCGGCTGAAGATCCGCCCGCCGGGCTTCCCGCACCTGGCGGCACTCGACGAGATGGCGCGTGGCCACATGATCGCCGACGCGGTGGCGGTGATCGGCACCATGGACATCGTGTTTGGCGAGATCGACAGATGATGATGAATGGGACCACCCCCGTAGCGGCTGCGCCGCTCCCCCTCAAGGGGGCAACGCCAGTGGCCCGGCAAAGCCGGTTCCACGGCGTCCGCTTGAAACCGACGCCATGACATTCAGCGATCGAACTCTTTCTCGCTTTGCCCGCGAAGTCGCCAAGTACCCGGCCGACCAGAAGCAGAGCGCGGTGATGGCCTGCCTGGCCATCGTTCAGCACGAGCAGGGCCATGTCGCCCCCGAAGCCGAAGACGCGATCGCGGCTTATCTCGGCATGCCGCCGATCGCGGTGCACGAGGTCACGACCTTCTACAACATGTACAACCAGCATCCGGTGGGCCGCTTCAAGCTCAACGTCTGCACCAACCTGCCCTGCCAGTTGCGTGATGGCGCGACGGCGCTCGAGCACCTTTGCAGCAAGCTCGGTGTCGAGCCCTACGGCAGCACCGCCGACGGTGTCTTCACGGTGCAGCCCAGCGAATGCCTGGGCGCCTGCGCCGACGCGCCGGTGGTGTTGGTGAATGACCGCCAGATGCTGAGCTTCATGAGCAATGACCGCCTCGACGAACTGGTCGATCTGCTGAAGGCCAGCCATGCTTGACCTCTCAAGATTCCAGGCCAACGGTACCGAAACCTGCTTCCACGGCCGCCATCTCGGCGCGCAGATCGTCGCCGGCCTGGACGGCAAAAACTGGCGCTTGGCGGACTACATTGCACGCGGTGGATATTCAGCGCTGAAGAAGATCCTCGGCCTTGACGGCGGCGAAGGTTTGACGCCGGACCAGGTCATCGCCGAAGTCAAGCTCTCGGCCTTGCGCGGCCGTGGCGGCGCGGGCTTCCCGACCGGGCTGAAGTGGAGCTTCATGCCGCGCATGTTCCCCGGCGCCAAATACCTCGTCTGCAATTCCGACGAAGGCGAACCGGGCACCTGCAAGGACCGCGACATCCTGGCCTACAACCCGCATATCGTGATCGAAGGCATGGCCATCGCCGCCTACGCGATGGGCGTGAAGGTCGGCTACAACTACATCCACGGCGAGATCTTCGAGATCTACGAACGTTTCGAAGAAGCGCTTGAAGAAGCGCGTGCCGCGGGGCTGCTGGGTGACCAGATCCTCGGCTCCAAGGTCAGCTTTCAGCTGCATGCCTTCCACGGCTTCGGCGCCTATATCTGCGGCGAAGAAACGGCGCTGCTCGAGTCGCTCGAAGGCAAGAAGGGACAGCCGCGTTTCAAGCCGCCGTTCCCGGCAAGTTATGGGCTCTACGGCAAGCCGACCACGATCAACAACACCGAGACCTTTGCCGCGGTGCCGTGGATCATCAACCACGGTGGGCAGGCTTACATGGAATGTGGCAAGCCGAACAACGGCGGCACCAAGATCTTCTCGGTCGTCGGTGATGTCGAGCGGCCCGGCAACTACGAAGTGCCGCTCGGCCTGCCCTTCGCCAAGCTGCTCGAGCTGGCCGGTGGTGTCAGCGGCGGGCGCGCGCTGAAGGCGGTCATCCCCGGCGGCTCGTCGGCGCCGGTGTTGCCGGCCAGGATCATGATGGACACGACGATGGACTACGACGGCATCGCCAAGGCCGGCTCGATGCTGGGTTCTGGCGCCGTCATCGTGATGGACGAACGCCGCTGCATGGTCAAGAGCCTGCTGCGCCTGAGCTACTTCTACCAGCACGAAAGTTGCGGCCAGTGCACCCCCTGCCGCGAAGGCACCGGCTGGCTCTGGCGCATCGTCGACCGCATCGAACATGGCAAGGGCCGCAGCGAAGACTTGGGCCTGCTCGACTCCGTCGCCGACAACATCAAGGGCCGCACGATCTGCGCGCTGGGTGATGCTGCGGCGATGCCGGTGCAGGGCATGCTGAAACATTATCGCGATGAGTTTGCATACCACGTCGAACACAAGACCTGCATGGTGC
>JANOKR010000134.1:0-1562 GCA_031419315.1 Betaproteobacteria bacterium | reverse complement strand
CCTGCATTCGCGCGACAACGGCGTGCTGCTGAAGGCGCTGCAATCCTTAAGCGACAAGGGCAACACGCTGGTTGTCGTCGAACACGATGTAGACACCATCCGGCGCGCCGAACACATCATCGATATCGGCCCGAGTGCCGGCAAACGTGGCGGCCGGCTGGTCGCGCAGGGCAGCGTCGCCGACCTGTCGGCGCAAAGCGAGTCGGTCACCGGGCGCTTGCTCGCAAATCCGCTCAAACACCCGATGCGCCCGCGCCGCGCGGTGAGCGCCGATGGGCCCGCGCTGCGGCTGGTGGGTGCGTCGATGCACAACCTGCAGCAGGTGAACGTGAGCGTGCCGCTGCAACGCCTGGTCGCCGTCACCGGCGTTTCCGGGTCCGGCAAAAGCACGCTGGCGCGCGACGTGCTGCTGACGAATGTGCATGCGGCGGTGGCCCAGCGCATCAGCAAGGCCGGCCGCGATGCCCAGGCCGCGGGGCAGTATCCGACGTGGGCCGGCTGCGTGGCCTTGAGCGGCTTCGAGGCTGTCGACCGCGTGCTTGAGGTCGACCAGACGCCGATCGGCAAGACACCGCGCTCCTGCCCGGCGACGTATATCGGTTTCTGGGACACGATCCGCAAACTCTTCACCGAAACGCTCGAAGCCAAGGCGCGGGGTTACGCTGCGGCGCGCTTCAGCTTCAACACCGGCGACGGCCGCTGCCCGGCGTGTGAGGGCCAGGGCCTGCGCACCATCGAGATGAGTTTTCTGCCGGATGTCAAAGTGCTCTGCGAGGTCTGCCACGGCGCGCGCTTCAATGGCGAAACACTGGCGGTGAGCTGGCGCGGCAAGAGCATTGGCGATGTCTTGCAGATGGAGGTCGACGAGGCACTGCCGTTTTTTGCATCGATGCCGTCGATCGCACACCCGTTGCAACTGCTGCAAGACGTCGGCCTGGGTTACCTCACGCTCGGCCAGCCCTCACCGACACTGAGCGGCGGCGAGGCGCAGCGCATCAAGCTCGTCACCGAGCTGTCGAAAGTCCGTGACGACATCACGCGTCGTGGCAACAAGGCGCCGCACACGCTGTATGTGCTCGACGAGCCAACCGTCGGCCTGCACATGGCCGATGTCGACAAGCTGATCCGCGTGCTGCACCGGCTCGCCGATGGCGGCCACAGCGTGGTCGTGATCGAACATGACCTGGATGTCATCGCCGAAGCCGACTGGGTCATCGACCTCGGGCCCGAAGGCGGCGGCAACGGCGGGCTGGTGGTGGTCGCGGGCACGCCGGAAGCGGTGGTGGCGGCGGGGTCGCACACCGGGCGGGCGTTGGCGCCGGTGTTGCGGCGGTAGTGCAGCGGCGGTCGTGCAGCGCAAATGCGCTACACTCGTTTCCATGAAGACCGCCACCATCCCGTCCGTCCGCGTCGAGCCAGAGTTGCGCGCCCAAGTCGAGGCGCTGCTTGGCGAAGGCGAGACCCTATCCGAGTTCGTCGAGGCATCGGTGCGCGCGACCGTGCTGCGCAGGCGCAACCAGGCGGAGTTCATCGCCAGGGGCCTGCGCTCACTCGCCGATGCC
>JANOKR010000133.1:0-2320 GCA_031419315.1 Betaproteobacteria bacterium | reverse complement strand
CCGACAAAGTTTTGCTGGTGGTGCATATTCTTGTCGGCAGTCACCAGGACGTCGAACGCGCCATTGGCCGCACGCAACAAGGCGCCGTTTTTCATGGCCGCCCAGCCGGCGTCTTGAACAGTGACCACTGTCCACTCCGGTTGCACCGACAACAGCCACTGCCGCAGTTGACGCGGCAGGCACTCGTCAACCAAGACGCGCATCAGGCAGCCACTCGCGCAGTCACTCAGGCCGCCACTTGTTCGCGCGCCAGTGAAGCTTCGGCCTCGCGTAAAACAGCGAGTGCGGCCTCGCGGGTGACGGTGGGGAATGCGTCCACGATCTCATCCAGCGTCAACCCATCGGCCAGGTTTTCAAACAACGCCGCCACCGGGACACGGGTACCCACGAACACCGGCGTACCGCCGAGTACTTCGGGGTCTGAGGAAACGATCTTGGCGGCCATGTCTACCTCCAAATGTGGGCGCCGGATCAGTGTGCCTGTGCGTTGGGGCGGCCGCAAGCCACAAGCAACCGCGCGACCCGCACTTTGCACAAAGGGCCCACCTTGAAGCCGCCCATCCTGTCCACCGCGCGATGGAAAGCGCTGTTGCTCACGCTGACCCTGGTCTTTGGTGCGCTCGACCTGTGGGCGATGTCGTTCTGGCAGCGCTCGGTTGTGCCGGCGGCAGCGGGCAATCTGCTGGTTTATTTCAGTTTTCCGGATCGCGACTATCGGCGCGCCATCATGACGCTGGCCCCCGAGTCGCCGCTGGCCCAGGCTGGCGTCAAGGTCGGTGACAAGCTGCTCTTCGACCGCCGCGGTGACCTCTTCCGGCGGCTGGGTACCGACGAACTGATCGGCGTCACGGTGTTCGCCGGTGACCAGCGCAGGCATCTGATGCTCAAGCCCGCGCCCGACCCAAAAGTCGCACAGCACAGCGGGTTCATCGCCATGACCGTTGCGGCGTATTGGTCGTTTGTTTGGCTTTCGCTGGCCATAGGCTTTGTGATCGGCTGGCGCCGCGCCGAGAGCGGCGCGATGCGTGCATTGTCGCTGGCACTGCTGTTGACCAGCGCCGACGCTTTGTTCTCCTACTTGCCGGGCGGCGCGATCCAACGCGGGTTTTATGCCGCCGGGGGTCTGACCGAAGGACTCAGTCACGGCCTCTTTGTTTACTTCGCTCTGGCTTTCCCCGAAGAACGGCCGCCATTCCGACAAGCCTGGGTACGCCGGCTGTATTACGGGCTGACCGGCCTATGGCTCGTCACGGTGGGATTTGGCACTGCGGCAATTGTCGAAGTTCTGCCTTGGTCGCTGAGCCAGTGGTTGCCGCAGTTCGTCAACTTCGAGGTGGCCCTGGCGGTAGGGTCGGTGCTGATTTCGTTGACGGCGCTCTGGTTCTCATGGCACCGAAGCACCGGCGTCACGCGGCAGCGGTTGGCTTGGGTCGGCATCTGCATGGGTAGCGTCTATGTGGCTTACCTTCAGGACAATCTGAACTATGTTTTGGGGGAGCCGCTCGACCCGCAAACGTTGCAGGTCATCCTAGGCCCGGTCCTGTTCCTGGGCGTCTGCGGCTTCGGCTACGCGTTGCTGCGCCACCGCCTGTTCGACATCGGCTTCGCCGTCAACCGGCTCACGGTCTGGGCCGTCGTTGCCCTGGGCCTGGCGGCGGCCGCTGCGCTGCTCAACAGCCTGTTCGCGCCGATGTTGAACCTGGCCGACCGCACCCAGGGCCTGCTTTTCGATGCCGCCACCGCGCTGCTGCTGCTTGCGCTCTACCCGCATCTGCGCCGCGGCGCCGAGTGGGCTGTGCAGTCGGTGTTGTACTCGGGCTGGCAGGCCCGTGAACAAGCGCTGCAGCGCGCGCTCGACGGCGCGGCGCAGCTTTACGGGCGCGAGCCGCTGCTGGTGCATTACCTCGCCGCGCTCGGCACCTACGCGGGCGGCGCAGGCGCGGCGGTGTACCAATGTCAGGGCGGCGCCTGCACCCGCGTCGCCGGGACGCTGGCCGCTGCACCCGAAGACTTGGCGCTGTCAGACACCGACGTGCGGCGCCTTCACGCCCGGCGCCTGCCGGCGCCGCTGGCCCGTGTCACCGGCAGCGACGCAGTGGCCGTGCCGATGACCCACCGCGACGAGCTCACCGGCTTCATGTGGTTGGGCGCCAAGCCAGACCTGAGCGCTTACCGGCCCGACGAGGTGCGCGCCATCGGCCGCGCGACCGCGCTGCTCGGCCTGGACTTGCAGGCCGACGCCGCGCGCATGCACACCCGCCTGCTTGAAGAGAAGGTGGCCGCCGAGCTGGTGGCACGCCAGCAGGCTGAAGGCGCCAAC
>JANOKR010000132.1:0-14169 GCA_031419315.1 Betaproteobacteria bacterium | reverse complement strand
CCCCGATGTCATCGAGTCGGGCGGCGCGAAGACAAAAAAAGCCACGACCATCAAAAGCCACCACAACGTTGGCGGCTTGCCTGCAACGTTAGGCCTGAAGCTGCTTGAGCCGCTGCGCGACCTGTTCAAGGACGAAGTGCGCGAACTCGGCGTCGCACTCGGCCTGCCACACGAGATGGTCTACCGCCACCCGTTCCCTGGGCCCCGGCCTGGGCGTGCGCATCCTGGGTGCGGTCACCAAACCACATGCCGACCTGCTGCGCCGCGCCGATGCGATCTTCATCGAAGAGTTGCGCAACTTCATCGACCCGGCCAGCGGCAAGAGCTGGTACGACCTCACCAGCCAGGCGTTTGCCGTCTTCTTGCCGGTCAAGAGCGTCGGCGTGATGGGCGATGGCCGCACCTACGACTATGTCGTCGCGCTGCGCGCCGTGGTCACCAGCGACTTCATGACCGCCGACTGGGCCGAGCTGCCCTACGCGCTGCTCAAGAAGGTCAGCTCGCGGATCATCAATGAAGTGCGCGGCATCAACCGCGTGACCTACGACGTGAGCAGCAAACCGCCGGCGACGATCGAGTGGGAGTGATCTCGCAAAAGTAGATACGTTCACCCACGCGGGTTTCGACGCCCGTTGTGCAGCTCGCCTTACACCGGCAAACCCCATCGATACACAGCGCTGCAGCGTGGGGCCAACAACGCATTGCGCTGCGCGGGCCTACGAGGGCGTGTCACTTGGAACTGTCAAAGCCGGATCTGAGGCCGACTTAGGGATTCACACAATTGCAGCACGTACTGCTGCGGCTACGGTGCGCGCTGCGCGGCATTCGCGGCACCGGCCTTCATATTCAGATCCCAGGAGATCCTCTCGATGAACAAGACTTCGCCCCTGCTTACCCGTCTGGGCCTGTGCACTGCACTCGCCGCCGCAGCAATCGCCAGCCTGCCAGCCCACGCCGGCAAGACGCTCGACGCGATCAAGGCCCGCGGCCAACTCAATTGCGGCGTCAACCCCAGCTTGCCGGGCTTTTCGGCCGCCGACAGCCAGGGCAACTGGGCCGGCCTGGACGTCGACATCTGCAAGGCCATCGCCGCCACGGTGCTGAATGACGCCAGCAAGATCAAGTGGACGCCGCTCAACGCGTCGCAGCGCTTCGCGGTGCTGCAGGCCGGTGAGATTGATATCCTTTCGCGCAATACCACCTGGACGCTGACACGCGACGCTTCGCTGGGCCTGAATTTCATCGGCGTGACCTACTACGACGGCCAGGGCTTCATGGTGCCGACCATGCGCCTCGATGCGAAGAGCAAGAAGATGGTTCCCGTGACGCCGAAGATCACCAGCGCCAAGCAGTTGAAAGGCGCCACCGTGTGCGTGCAATCGGGCACCACGACCGAGAAAAACCTGACCGACTATTCCAAGGCCTCTGGCTTGAATATGAAATCGGTGGTTTTCGACACACAAGAGGCCACCAACAAGGCGTACTTCGCCGGCCGCTGCCAGGCCTATACGACGGATGCTTCAGGCCTGGCCTCGGTGCGCAACAAGGAAGCCACCAACCCCGACGACCACCTGGTGCTGCCCGAGCTGATCTCCAAGGAGCCGCTGGGCCCGGTCGTGCGCCGCGGCGACGATGAATTTTTCGCCATCGCCAAGTGGGTCGTCTTCGCCCTGCTCGAAGCCGAGGAATACGGCATCACGCAGGCCAATGTCGATCAGATGAAGGCCGACAGCAAAGACCCGGTGGTGCAGCGCATCCTGGGCACCAGCGAAGATACCGGCAAGCTGCTCGGCCTGGACAAGGACTGGGCCTACCGTGCGATCAAGGCCACCGGCAATTACGGCGAAATCTTCGAGCGTAATGTCGGCCCGAAATCGGCGCTGAAACTGCCGCGCGGCGTCAACAATCTGTGGAACAAGGGCGGCCTGATGTACGCGCCGCCGATCCGGTAAGGCGCAGTAGATCGACAGGCTTCGCAACAAGGCGAAAATGCCGCCGCCCCCCAAACCACGCCGCTGGAGCTGGCGCAGCCAGGCTTTTCGCGGCGTGGTTTTTCAGGTGCTTGCCGTCCTGCTGCTGTTGGCGGCGGGCGCGTACCTGCTCAGCAATACGCTGGCCAATATGCGCGCCCGCGGCATTCAAAGCGGCTTCGATTTCATCTCGCAGCCGGCGGGCTTTGCGATCGGCGAAAGCCTGATCCCCTTCGATTCCGCCGAGAGCTACGGCAAGGCCTACCTTGTCGGCCTGGTCAACACCTTGCGCGTGGCGGTTGTCGGCATCGTCGCCGCCACTATTCTTGGCACCTTGATCGGCATCGGACGCCTATCGCGCAACCTGCTGGTGCGCTCTTTGTGCGGCGCCTATGTCGAGGTGCTGCGCAATATCCCGCTGCTGCTGCAACTCTTCATCTGGTATTTCGTATTGACGGAGTTGTTGCCGCCAGTGGAAGCCGCGCTGCAACCGGTGAGCGGCCTCCTGTTCTTCAGCAAGAACGGGCTGCAATTTCCGCTGCCCGAGTGGAGCGCCGGGCATGGCTACACGCTCGCCGGCATTGGCGCGGGCCTCGTGGCGGCCTGGGGCTGGCGGCGCTATGCGCGGCAACGCTTCGAGGCCAGCGGGCACGCACTGCCGGTGTTCTGGCCCGGCGTCGGACTCGCGGTCCTGGGCGCGACCATCGGCTGGCTCGTCGGTGGCGCGCCTTCAGGCCTGGATGTACCCGAGCGCACCGAAGTCAGCATCGTCGGAGGCGGCGCGGTGACGCCCGAATTTCTCACCGTGCTTTTCGGCCTGACGGTCTATACCGCGAGCTATATCGCCGAAGTCGTGCGGGCCGGCATTCAATCGGTCGCCTACGGCCAGCATGAAGCCGCGGCGGCGCTGGGCCTCGCGCGAGGGCATGAGCTGCGCCTGGTGCAACTGCCCCAGGCGCTGCGCGTGATCATCCCGCCACTGACCAGCCAGTACCTGAACCTGACGAAAAATTCATCGCTCGCAGTCGCCGTGGGCTACCCCGATCTGGTCTCGATCAGCGTCACCTCGCTGAACCAGACCGGCCGCGCGATCGAGTGCATCGCGCTGGTAATGGCCTGCTATTTGACGCTCTCGCTGCTGACTTCGGCGCTGATGAACTACTACAACCACCGCGCGCGCTTGAAGGATCGCTAGCGTGGATGCGGCCTTTGTCAATATTCCCAGCCGCCCGCCGCCACGCGCGCAGGTCGGGGCCATCGCCTGGCTGCGCCGCGGTTTTTTCGATGGCTGGCCGAATACGCTGCTGACGCTGATGGTCCTCGCCCTGCTGGCGCTGGCGCTGCCGCCGCTCTTCAAGTGGGCGATTTGGTATGCGGTGCCGCATGCCGACAACGCGGCCTGCCGCGCCGCCAGCGGCGTCGGCGCCTGCTGGGGCGTGGTGGCAGAGAAGGGCCGCTTGATCCTCTTCGGCCGCTATCCCTTCGATCAACAGTGGCGCGCGCTGATCGCCTGCCTGCTACTGGCAGTGCTGCTCGTGGCGAGCTGCCAGCGCCGCTGTTGGCGGCCCGCGCTCGCGGCGGTGTGGCTGGCGGTGTTGGTGGTCTTCTACGTGCTGATGCATGGCGGCTGGTTCGGCCTGTCGGTGGTCGAGACCGCGCGCTGGGGCGGCCTGCCGCTGACGCTGTTGCTCTCCAGTGTGAGCCTGGTGATCGCCTTCCCGCTGGCCGTGCTGGTGGCCCTGGGGCGGCACTCGCATTTGCCGGCCATCCGCAGCCTGTGCACGGTTTTTGTCGAGGTGGTGCGCGGCGTGCCGTTGATCAGCGTGCTCTTCATGGCTTCGTTCATCCTGCCGCTGTTCATGCCGCAGGGCGGCACCATTGACGTGCTGGCGCGGGTGTTGATCGGCATGACGCTGTTTACCGCGGCCTACCTGGCCGAGGTGATTCGCGGCGGCCTGCAAGCTCTGCCCAAGGGCCAGATCGAAGCCGCGCAATCGCTCGGCCTGGGCTATTGGCAAACGCAGCGCAAGATCGTCTTGCCGCAGGCGTTGCGCACGGTGGTCCCGGCCATCGTCAATACCTTCATCGGTGCCTTCAAGGACACCTCTCTGGTGACCATCGTCAGCCTTTACGACCTGACCGGCGCGGTCCAGCTTGCGCTGGGCGACGCCGACTGGCGCAAGTTTTTCCTCGAAGGCCAACTCTTCGTCGCGGCGATCTATTTTTGCGCCTGTTTTGCGATGTCGCGCTACAGCCGCTGGCTCGAAGGACATTTGAATACGGGGACGAGACGCCAATGAGCGAGAAGCCGATCATCGAATTCAGCGGCGTCAACAAGTGGTACGGCGAGTTCCACGTCCTGCGCGATATCGACCTTGCCGTCGCGCGCGGCGAGCGCATCGTCATCTGCGGCCCCTCGGGTTCGGGCAAGAGCACGCTGATCCGCTGCATCAACCGGCTCGAAGAGCACCAGCAGGGCAAACTCATCGTCGATGGCGTCGAACTCAGCGACGATGTGAAGGCCATCGAGGTGATCCGCCGCAGCGTGGGCATGGTCTTCCAGCAGTTCAATTTGTTCCCGCACCTCACGGTGCTGGAAAACCTGACGCTGGCGCCGATGTGGGTCGGCGGCGTGCCCAAAAAAGAAGCCGAGGCGCGCGCGATGACCCAGCTCACGCGGGTGCGCATCGCCGAGCAGGCCTTCAAATATCCGCTGCAACTTTCGGGTGGCCAGCAGCAGCGCGTGGCGATCGCGCGGGCGCTGTGCCTGACACCAAAGATCATGCTCTTCGACGAGCCGACCTCGGCGCTGGACCCGGAGATGATCAACGAGGTGCTCGATGTCATCGTCGAGCTCGCTGGCCAGGGCATCACCATGCTTTGCGTCACGCATGAGATGGGCTTCGCGCGCCAGGTCGCCGACCGCGTGATCTTCATGGACCAGGGGCAGATCGTCGAGCAGAACACAGCTGCCGAATTTTTCGCGCACCCGAAAAACGAGCGCACGCGCGACTTTCTGTCGAAGATTCTTGCCCACTGATCCCGTTGTGTTCACCAAGGAAGAACTGCAAGCCAGCGGCGACGCGCAGCCGCGCCCCTTCGGGCATTGTTATTGGCTGCTGCCCGGGCGCGTGCTCGCGGGTGAACACCCGGGCGCGCGCGGTAGCGCGGCACTGATGGCGCAGCGCCTGCGCACCCTGCAAGCCTGCGGCGTTGGCTGTTTCATCGACCTGACCACCGCCCACGATCCATTGACAGCTTACGAACCGCTCTCTGGCCGGCGGCTCAATTTTCCGATCGGCGATTTCGGCCTGCCCAGCGCGGCCACGATGCGCGCCGCGCTCGCGGCGATCGCCACCGCGCTCGCGGCGGGCGAGGGCGTTTATCTGCACTGCCGCGCCGGCATCGGACGCACCGGCACCGTCGCCGGCTGCTGGTTGATCGAGCAAGACATCGACGCGCGTCAGGCCTTGACGATCTTGCAGCGCAAATTCAGGGCCGCCGATCAAAGCCACCGTGGGTGCGCGACCCCCGAAACCGATGCGCAGCGCGCGTTCGTGATGGCTTGGCGCGGTTGAGCGCATCGGTCCGAAAACGGTTAACCGGCCCAAGCGCGCGGCGATGATGCGCCATCGCGTAGCGCCAGCCGATCATCAACCCGCCCCTGCCTCGCGCCGCCGCCGGGCTCACCGCGTTGAACCTCGCCGCGCAGTCGGCTGCGCAGTCGAACCTGGCCGCGACGCCGTCGTCGCCGTGCCGCGATTTGCCCTGCTCGCGAGGGGCGCTGCCTGGGTTGCCCCGCCCACCATTAGCATTGCAAGCCCGTCGGTCCCCCCGACGAGTGGAGCGACGAAGAGAAAACCAGTGCAATCGAATCAACCACTTAACCCATGGCGCCTGTCCGTCGCTCCGATGATGGACTGGACCGACCGCCATTGCCGCTATTTCCACCGGCTGATCACCCGCCGCACGCGGCTGTACACCGAGATGGTGACCACCGGTGCGCTGCTGCATGGTGATGTGCCGCGGCACCTGCACTTCAACGCCGAAGAACATCCGCTGGCCTTGCAGCTCGGCGGCAGCGAGCCGGCCGAACTTGCGCAATGCGCCAGGCTTGCGGCGCAATGGGGCTATGACGAGATCAACTTGAACTGCGGCTGCCCCAGCGAGCGTGTCCAGCGCGGATCGTTCGGCGCGTGCCTGATGGCCGAGCCGATGCTGGTGGCCGACTGCATCAAGGCCATGCGCGAAGCGGTGAGCTTGCCAGTCACGGTGAAACACCGCATCGGCATCGACCGTGGCGAAAGCTACGAATTTGTGCGCGATTTCGTCGGCACGGTGGCCGACCGCAGTGGCTGCGAAGTGTTCATCGTGCATGCCCGCAACGCCTGGTTGAAAGGCCTGTCGCCAAAAGAAAATCGCGAGCTGCCGCCACTGCGCCATGACTTCGTGCAGCGGCTGAAAGCCGACTTCTCCGGACTGACCTTTGTCACCAACGGCGGCATCAAGGTGCCGGCCGGCGCGCCGGCGCAGATCGCCGAACAACTGGCGCTCGTCGATGGCGTGATGATCGGCCGTGACGCCTACCACCAGCCCTGGTCGATGGCCGGCTGGGACGTCGACTTCCTCGGTGCCGCGACCGCCGCTGCGACGAGCCGCGCCGAGGTCGAAAGTTTGATGGTCGACTATATGGAGCGCCAGGCGCGCGACCATGGCACGCCCTGGTGGAATATCTCGCGGCACATGATGGGCCTGTGGCATGGCACACCAGGCGCCCGCCATTGGCGCCAGGTCTGGAGCGACCACCGCGTCAAGAACGAGAGCGCACGCAGCGTGTCGCAACGGGCGCAGCAGCGCGATGAGGTCGGGGCCTGAATCGTGGGCTGGTGCGGGCGGGTTCGCGGGCCGGTTCGCGGCATGCTTTGAGCCCGGGCTCATCGCCGGCCTCGGCCAGCGTTCACCGGCGAGGCCGGGCCGCGATTCAGTGCCGGGCCAGGAAAGTTTCGATGACGTCGTTGACGATGTCCGGGTGCGTGATCGGCCCCATATGCCCGAGCCCGGCCAGGTCGACCTGCTCCACGTTGGGCAGCACCGATACAAGCCGGCGCGCGACGGCCTTCGCCGCCGCGGTGGTCTGGCTGCCGGTCAGGTACAGCACCGGCATGTCGAGCGCGCCAAACCGCGCCAGCGGTGTCGGCTCCATCGCGAGTGCATGCCACCAGCCGCGCACGTTGGCCACCGACGGCGCGATGCCGTCGCGGCGTGCCTGCGGCATCGCGCCCCAGGCGCCGGCGCCCATCCAGTAGTCGATAAAACGCTGCGCCGCGCCGTGCAGGTCGCCGGCGTCCAGGGCGGCGCCGGCAGCGTTGACGGCGTCGCGGATGCCGTCGGCATCGGGGTGGCCGGGTGCCTGCTCTTCGAGCACCGCGAACAGCGTCGGTTCGTAGAGCACGATCGATCGCACGTGCTCGCGGTGCGCGAGTGCGGCGATCAGCGCAATCGCTGCACCGTGCGAATGGCCGACCAGTCGTAGCGGGCTGCCGGCCGCGGCCAGCAGGGGCTCGATCAACGCAACTTCGTCGGCCAAGGTCACCGGCCGATCAGCAGGCCAGGGCGGGCCTTTGCCAGCGCCGATCGAATCGGGCGCGAAGATCCGCATGCGCGGCGCCAAGCGCTCCATCAGCGCCCGCCATTGCGACGAGCTGCTGGCGTTGGAGTGCAGGCAAACCACGGCCTCGCCGCTGCCGGCTTCGCGGTAGAACGGCGCCGCCGGCTGGCGCGCCGCGGTATTTTCGTCGGGGTTCATGACCAGGCCACGGCGTGGGCGGCGGCATCGAGCGCGGCCTCACGCGGATGAATGTGCGTATCACGGCAGGTGAGCCGCAGGCGCATCGCGCCCAGACCGAGGGCGTTGGCGGCGCTGGCGGCGATCAGGGCGGACGGCGTCGTGGGCATCGGCAATTGTCGCGCGATCGGGGCTGACGCTGCCGCCGCCCGCCGGCCGGTTTATGCTTTGCCGATGAAGCCCCGCATCCCCGGCCGCCGCGCCCTCAATTCCCCCGGCCCGACGCCGTTGCCCGACGAAGTGCTGCATGCGCTTGCGCGCCAGCCGATGGATATGGGCGACCCGCGTGTGGCGGCCAATATCGACGCCTGCGAGGCCGGCTTGCGCCGCTTGCTGCACAGCGACAAGGCGGCTGTCTTTTTCTTCGCCAGCAACGGCCATGGCGCGTGGGAGTCGGTGGTCGAGAACCTCACTGCGCCGGGGCAGGCGGTGCTGATCCCGGGCACCGGGCATTTTTCTGATTCCTGGGCCGAGCAGACCGAAGGCCTCGGCCGGCGTGTCGTGCGCACGCCCTGGCGCGAGGGTTATGCGATCGATGCCGATGCGGTGGCGCAGGCCTTGCGCGACGACCCGCATCACGCCATCAAGGCGGTGTTTGTGGTCCATACCGACACCGCCAGCGGTGTCACCAGCGACCTCGCCGCGTTGCGTACGGCGATCGACGCCACCGGGCACCCGGCGCTGTTTGTCGTCGACGTCGTCGCCTCGCTCGGCGCGGCACCGTTCGAGATGGACAAGCTGCGTGCCAACGTCGTCGTCGGGGCCTCTCAAAAAGGGCTGATGTGCCCGCCCGGGGTCGGCATCATCGCGGTTGATGCGCTCGCCTTCGCGGCCGCACGAGCGAACCCGACGCCGCGTTATTACTGGGACTGGGTGCGCCGCAGAGGCGAACATTCGTATCTCAAATTTTGCGGCACGCCGCCGCAGAATTTGATGTTCGCGATGGAGGCCGCGCTCGGCCTCATCTTCAACGAAGGTCTCGACGCGGTATTTGCACGCCATGCCCAACTTGCGCGTGCAGTGCAGGCTGCGGTGGAAGGTTGGAGCCTGGGCGGCCGGCTCGATTTTTTCGCCCGCGAGCCGGCCAGCCGCTGTGTGTCGGTGACGACGATCGCGGTCGCCGCGGGCATCGACGTCGAAGCCATGCGCAGCGTCGCGCGCGAGCGTTTCCAGATTGCCATTGCCGGCGGCCTGGGGCCGCTGGCAGGGCGCGCATTCCGCATCGGCCATCTCGGCGACGGCAACCCGGGGATGATCCTGGGCACCATCGCCGGCGTTGAAGCCGCGCTGCGCTCGCAGGGCATCCCGATCGGCGACGGTATCGGCCGCGCGGTGGCATCGTTCAGCGCTTGATACCCGGAGGCACCTGGGCTGTGACAGGCCGCCGTCGGCGTCAGCGCCGGCTACATCCCCGCGCGCATCAGTCGGCGCGCGTCTGCGCGCTGCGCTCTACATCCCCGCGTAGTTCGGCCCCCCGCCGCCTTCGGGCGTGACCCAGACGATATTCTGGGTCGGGTCTTTGATATCGCAGGTCTTGCAGTGGACGCAGTTCTGCGCGTTGATGACGAGGCGGTCGCTCTCTTTCCCGTTGCCGTCGTCGGCCTTGACGAACTCGTAGACCCCGGCCGGGCAGTAGCGGCTCTCGGGCCCGGCATAACGTTCCAGATTAACGGCGACCGGCACCGACGCGTCTTTGAGCGTCAGGTGCGCCGGCTGGTTTTCTTCGTGGTTGGTATTGCTGATGAAAACCGAGCTCAGGCGGTCGAAAGTCAACACGCCATCGGGTTTGGGATAACGGATCGGCGCGACCTGCGCGGCGGCGTGCATTCGTGCGTGGTCGGGCGTGTGGCGGTGGATCGTCCACGGCGGGCGCTTGATGCCGAGCTTGGGCAGCAGCCACTGTTCGATGCCGGTCATCAGCGTGCCGATGCTGAAGCCCTGCTTGAACCATTGTTTGAAATTGCGCGTGCTGTCCAGCTCGGCATGCAGCCAGCTTTTTTCAAAAGCCGCCGGGTAGGCGCTGAGCTCATCGTGGCTGCGCCCGGCGGCCAACGCCGCGGCGATGGCTTCGGCGGCGAGCATGCCGGTTTTCATCGCCGCGTGGCTGCCCTTGATGCGCGCGGCATTCAGCGTGCCGGCTTCGCAGCCGATCAGCGCGCCGCCGGGGAAAACCAGCTTGGGCAGCGACAACAAACCACCTGCGGTGATCGCGCGTGCGCCATAGCCGATGCGCTTGCCGCCCTCGATATGGGCACGGATCGCGGGATGCGCCTTCCAGCGCTGCATCTCCTCGAAAGGGCTCAGCCAGGGATTCTGGTAGTCGAGCCCGGTGACAAAACCCAGCGTGACGCGGTTGCCTTCGAGGTGGTACAAAAATCCGCCGCCGTAGGTCTGCTCGTCCATCGGCCAGCCGGCGGTGTGTACGACCAGGCCGGGGCGGGCCTTGGCCGGGTCGATTTCCCACAGTTCCTTGACGCCGAGCGCATAACTCTGCGGGTCGCGGCCGGCGTCGAGCTTGAAGCGGTTGATCAGTTGTCTGCCGAGATGGCCCCGCGCACCTTCGGCAAAGACGGTGTATTTGGCGGTGAGCTCCATGCCGAGCTGGAAGCCGCCATGCGGCTGGCCGTCCTTGCCCACGCCCAAATTGCCGGTGGCAACACCACGCACCGCGCCATCGTCGGTGTAGAGCACTTCGGCGGCGGCGAAGCCTGGGAAAATTTCGATTCCCAGCGCTTCGGCCTGTTCAGCCAGCCACTTGGTCACCGCGCCGAGGCTGATGACGAAGTTGCCCTCGTTGTGCAGGCAGCCAGGGACCAGCCAGCCGGGGGATTTCTGCGCCGCGGTTGGGCTCAAGAACAGCACTTCGTCGCCGCTGACCGGCTGGTTCAGTGGCGCGCCACGATCCTTCCAGTCCGGGAAAAGTTCGTTCATCGCACGCGGGTCCATCACCGCGCCCGACAGGATGTGTGCGCCGGGCTCGCTGCCCTTTTCAAGCACCACGACCGACAACCCGGGGTTGATCTGCTTGATGCGGATGGCGGCCGACAGCCCCCCGGGGCCGGCACCAACGACAACCACGTCGTAGTCCATCGCCTCGCGTGGGCCATGCTGGGTCAGGATTTCTTCGGCGGTCATCGGCGGTCCTTTGAAGGCGTGGATTTTAGGTCGCTTCCATGCGGCCAGGCCGGGCCGGCGCGTGCCGCTGCACCGCGCAGGTGTATCGCCGGGATATCGCCGGGATGTCGGCGGGATGTCGGCGGGATGTCGTCAGCGCAGCACGCTGCGTGCTATCTTCATTGCGGCGAATTCATCTCAGCGTTTGTGTGTCGCCAGCACGTGCGACCAGACGCCAACCAAGGTGCCACGATGGCCTATTCGATCGATCTCTCCGGGCGTGTGGCCCTCGTCACCGGCGCGTCCAGCGGCCTGGGCGCGCAGTTTGCGCGGGTCTTGAGCCAGGCGGGTGCCGGTGTGGTGCTGGCCGCGCGCCGCATCGAGCGGCTGAAGACGCTGCGCGCCGAGCTTGAAGCCGATGGCGGCGACGCGCATGTCGTGCAGCTCGACGTGACCGATATCGACAGCATCAAATCAGCCGTCGCGCATGCCGAAACCGAGATGGGCACGATCGACATCCTGGTCAACAACTCGGGTGTGAGCACGACCCAGAAGCTCACCGATGTCAGCCCGGATGACTACGACTACGTCATGGGCACGAATACCCGCGGCGCGTTTTTTGTCGCCCAGGAAGTTGCCAAACGCATGATCGCCAGGTCCAAGGGCGCGGCACCGGGCACCTACACCGGCGGGCGCATCGTCAACGTCGCATCGATGGCCGGGCTGCGTGTCTTGAGCCAGATCGGCGTCTACGCGATGAGCAAGGCCGCGGTGGTGCACATGACGCGCGCGATGGCGCTCGAATGGGGCCGCTATGCGATCAATGTCAACGCGCTCTGCCCGGGTTATATCGACACCGAACTCAACCACCACCATTGGCAGACCGAAGCCGGCCAGAAGCTGGTCCAGATGCTGCCGCGCAAGCGTGTCGGCAAGCCGCAGGACCTGGACGCGGTGCTGATGATGCTGTGTGCCAACGAAAGCCACTTTGTGAATGGCGCCGTGATTGCCGCTGACGACGGTTTTGGCGTGTGAGGAGCGGGTGCGCAACCTGACCCCGCTCGAAGCGCGTGTGCTCGGCGTGCTCGTCGAGAAGCAGCACACGGTGCCGGACACTTATCCGCTGTCGCTGAATGCGATCAGCGCCGGCTGCAACCAGAAGACGGCGCGTGCCCCGGTCATCGAGGCCAGCGATGCAGAGGTGATGACCGCGGTCGACGGCCTCAAGGGCTTGAGCCTGGTCTTTGAAGGCAGCAGCAGCCGGGTGCTGAAGTTCGAGCACAACATGGGGCGGGTGCTTGGCGTGCCGGCTCAGGCGGTGGCGCTGCTTACCGTGCTGATGTTGCGCGGGCCGCAGACCGCGGCCGAGTTGCGCCTGAACTGCGAGCGACTGCACCGCTTTGCCGATATCTCGTCGGTCGAAGGTTTTCTTGACGAGCTCGTTGCCAAGACGCCGGCGCGTGTCGTCAAACTGCCGCGCGCAGCCGGCTCGCGCGAGGCGCGCTGGGCACATCTGCTGTGCGGCGAGGAGGCGATCCCGGCCGGCCCCGTGGCGGGCGCGTCGGCCGCTGACAGCGAGGGCGGCGCGGGTGTCACCGCCGGCGAGCTCGCGGCGATGAAGGCCGAGCAGACCCGGCTGGCGGCTGAAGTCGAAGCGCTGACCGCGCTGGTGCAGCGCATCGCGCGCGAGCTCGGGATCGATACCGCCTGATCGTTGTGCCGCTGCCGATCGCCGCGACGGCCTTGACTGGAAAACCACCGATGCGATTCATCCTGCCCGCTGACAAAAAACTGGTCAACGAGGTCGTGATCCCGATCCGCTGGGGCGACCTCGACCTGATGGGCCATGTCAACAACACGGTCTACTTCCGCTACCTCGAAGTGGCGCGCCTCGATTGGCTCTACAAGATCGGCGCCATGCCCAACCCGAGCGGCAGCGGCCCGGTGATCGTGAATGCCTTTTGCAACTTCATGATCCAGCTCGAGTTTCCGGGTGACATCGTGGCCAGACACTATGTCGCCAACCCGGGCCGGTCGAGCTTCGACACCTACATCACCTTGGCGCGCAGCGAAGCGCCGGATCTGATCTGCGCCGACGGCGGCAGCAAAACCGTCTGGACCGATGGCGTGACGAAAAAGTCCGCGCCGATGCCCGACTGGCTGCGGGCGTTGGTCACCTGAGCGCAGCGTCGGGTGCCGGCGCTGCCGCGGTCAGGCGCCTGCCTGTTGACCAGCTTGGCTGCGCTTGCGCGACACAACCATCAGCATCGTCAAGCCGGCCCCGAACATCAGCAACAGCGAAGGTTCCGGGACCGCGGCGGCCGCGGTTTCAAAGTGCCCAACCGAAAGGGTCTGGTTGCCGCCGGCTTCGATGGCCAGGACTTCCCATTCGTATTCCAGGCCGGGCAGCAAGAAGCCCGCGGGCACGGCCAGGCTGGTCGCGGTCGGCGGCATCATGATGTCCAGGATCAGCTTCGGGATCGCGGTGATGCCCGAGTTGGGCCTGACCACCAGCACCTGGTAGCCCACGATCGGGCTGCCGTTGGGCGGTGGCACCGGGGCCCAGCGCACGACGGTGTTGTCGGGATCGACTTCGGCGTCCTCACCAGGCGACAAAAGCTGTGGGCCGTCGGGAATGTTGTGGGTGAACTTCGCGATGCCGAGGAAAGTCTCGCCGGCATAACCCTCACCCTCGATCCGATAGTCGCCAGCGGGGAAGCGTTGCAGAAACGCCGCCAGCGTGAGTTGGCTGAAGTTCGGCTCGGCGCTTTCAAGAAAAAGTTCGGTGCCGCCCTGGAGGCCGATCCTGCCGCTGGCAACGGCGCTGAAAGCGAGCACACCATTCGGGTCGTAGACCGACATGCGCTTCCAGGGGTCGGCATCGATGAAGAGCTGGATGCCGACGTCCTGGTCGGTGGCGTTGAGTTCGATCTTCAGCCGCGCGTCCTTTAGCGGCACCACGTTGGCAGACTGTGCGGCGGGCGCGATGACGCCGAGGGCGATGGTGACGAGAGTCGCCGATATCGCGATGCGCCCATGCCGCAGCAGGGCATCGACAAGCGAGTGATTTTTCATGATCAGGGCTCCGGTAAGCAGATTGAACAGGTCGACCCGCGCAGATCCATGTCGGAACACAGCGGCATTCACCGCGCGGCGTGGCCGCGCGTGGCTTGCATCGCGGTCACGCTGGTGATGGTGGCGATGACGACTTAACGAACGCTTAACCCGTCTTTCTCAACT
>JANOKR010000131.1:0-6037 GCA_031419315.1 Betaproteobacteria bacterium | reverse complement strand
GCCAGCGCGAAGGCAGCACCGTGGCCGACGAAGCGTCGACATAAGGCACCGGCATCAGCACCAGCAACATCAGGCCGACGTCGTGGACTTCGCCGCCGGCAGCGCGCGTGGCGGTGGCGTGGCCGAGTTCGTGGAGCGCCTTGATGAGCGGAAAGATGATCGCGATCAGCAGCAGGTTGTCGACCTGCAGCACGCGGTCGGAGAGGTTGCCTGTGAGCTCGGGCCAGTGCGACGGCAGCAGCAACAGCGCCGGCAGCACTACACCAAGCCAGACCAGCGCGCCCCAGTGACCCCAGAGCACTCGCCAGGCGCCGACGTGGCTATCAAGAAACGCGCCCGGGTCCCAGAGCGGGATGCGCAACGCCATCGGGTTGGCCCACGAGCGACGGCGCTTGGCGGCCTCTTGCTTGGCGCCGCGCTCGAAGACTTCCACCGCGTCCGGCGCGGCGTCGGTGGCGAGCAGGTCGGCGGCATGCAACTGGCCCAGCAGCTGGATGATCTCGTCCTGCGTCGGCGCGTCGTCACCCAGCCGCCGGCGCGCGAGCTGCCACAGGTCGTCGACGCTGCGCTGGCCGTCCATCGCCGCGAGCACCATGCGCGCCGTCGGCGTGAATCGCTGCACCCTGCCCGAGGCCGGGTCTTGCAACAGGTACCAGCGCTCGCCGCGGTAGTGGTGGCGGTGCAGCCGCACCCGTGCCAGCAACTGCGGCTTCAGGGCAGCGACGCGATACCACAGGCTGCTTTGCAGCGGCAGGTCATCGCTCATGGTTCACGGTGTCCAAGCCCAGAGCGTCAGGCGCACCCAGTCGACAAAACGGTGGGTCCAGATCCAGAGCAGGTTGCGCTCACCGACGAGCACCTTGCCGACACCTTCCATGCCCGGGCGCAGGCGCTCTGGCGCGCCTTCGACCCGGGCCTCGACGCGAAAGACATTGCGCCCATCGACCTGCGTCGCCACCGGCGTGACCGCGCTCACCGTGAACGGCAGCGCGCGGTCGGGCAGGCTCGACAGCACGAGTTCGCCGCGCTGGCCGGTGGCCACCCGTGCGATGTCGCGGTCATCGACTTGCAGCACCACCCGAAAGCCATCGAGCGGCGCGACTTCGAACAGCGTGCGGCCATGCTCGACCGGCGTGCCGATGGCGCGGCTCAGGTCGCCCGAAACGACGACACCGTCGAACGGCGCCACCAGCACGGCGCGTGCAAGTCGCTCTTCGGCCAGCGACAACTGCGCTTCGGCCTGCTGGCCCTGCGCAGCCAGCACGCCCATCGCGCCGCGGTCAGCGAGCGCCATCGCGACCTGGAACTTGCGCTGCAACTGCTCGCGCTCCGCCGCCCAGCGTGCACGTTCGAGGCGCAGGTCCTTGTCGTCCAGGCGCGCCAGCACCTGGCCCTTGCGCACCGTGTCGCCAGCGCGCGCCTGGCTGTCGGCGATGAAACCGTCGAACGGTGCCACCGCGGCGATCTGGGTCGAGCCTTCGATCACGGTACGCGCGGACACGCGGTGCTCGGCGCTCCAGAATCCGAGCACCAGCACGAGCAGCGCCAGCGACGCAGCGATCAGCTTCAGGCCCGGATGGCGCGGCCCGAACAGCGCACGCAGGCCGTCGCGCGCCGCATCCAGCGCACGCTGCCACATCGGCCGCTCGCCCAGGCGCTGCAGCGCCCAGACCGGGCCGAGCATCACACCCAGCGCGGCGACGAGGCGGCGCGCTTCGGCGTCGAAGGGCGGGCCGTTGCGGCGCTCGAGCGTGATCACACCGATGGTGTGCACCTCGTGCGTCAGCGGCACCGAGAGCATGGTCTGCGCGCCCAGCGTGCCGGCGGCGTCGGCATGGGCGATGGCACCGAGCGCATCCTTGTCCTCGGCGGGCTCGGGGAACGCGACCATGCTGCCGAGGTCGAGCACCTCGTCCATCGCCCCGGCGAGCGCCCGCACCAGGTCGGAGCGCACATCGAAGGTGGCGGTGTGCGACATCGCCAGCGGCACGATGCGGTCGTCGTTTTCGAAGCCCACCGAGACGCGGTCACATTGCAGCCGCGCCGCGAGTTCGTTGGCCACCGCCAGCGCCGACGGCGCCAGGCGCCGGTGCTGCAGCGCGGTGGCCATCAGTTCGTTGAGCAGCCCGACGCGGGCCAACTCGGCTTCGCGCACACGCAGCAGGCGCTGGCGGAAGTGGTCCATCAACCAGGCGCTGGCCCAGTGAATCTGGCGCAGCGCGGCCTGCAGGTCGGCCGCGGCGCTGCCGGCCATGTCGATCACCACCGCGCCGTGCAGGCGCCCGCCGACCTCGATCGGGTAGCCGACATGCGCCGGCGCGTCGGCACGCGGCTCGCCGCCGTCGGGTGCGGCGACGACACCCTGGCGCTCGACGAGCGCACGCTCGGCCACCGCACCCAGGTAGGTCAGATCGCGCTGCGCATCGGGCCAGACCGCTGCCACCGTGAACGGGCCTTTTTCGTTGTCGGATGTGAGCAGCAAGGCACCGCGCGCCTGGTCGATGCGAGCCGCCAGCAGCGTCAGCCAGCCACTGCAAAACTCGGCTTCATCGGTCGCCGCCGCGAAGCGCGACCAGGCCGCCGATTCGGCGCACGCCTGCTGTTCTTCGACGAGCGAAAAGACGGGTGCGGCGGCCTGCATCAGGCGGCGCCCCAACGCCGCGCGTCAGGTGCTGGCAGCGGCGCCATCAGCCGGCCTCGGCGGTCGACGGCGCTGCCGAAACTTCAGCCGTTTGCAGCGCGTCAACGAGCCGGTCTTTCACGTCGTTGAAATTGCGCATCGAATACAGCTGCAGGTAGATCAGTTCGAGCTCGTCGGTGCGCGCCAGCGAGGCCAGCGTTTCGGGCTGGAGCGCGCGCAGCTTCGGACGCGAGACCGTGAGAAAACCGCCGAGCTTGATCTTCTCGCCCGCTGGCGTCGAGACCTCGGCCTGCATCGGCAACAGCAGACCAAGCTCCTGCAGTCGCTTGCCGAACAGGCGCGTGCGCTCGAACTGCGCCTGGTACTCCTGCAGGAACTTGAGCACCTTGCCGGTGAATGGCGACGGCTTGCGGTCGTCGCCGAAGAGGCGCTGGCCGCGGCCATCTCGGTTGACGCCGGGGTGGGTTTCGTCGATGCACAGCGTGAGCGTTTTGCCGTCGGCGCTGTTGGAAAAGACAAACGGGTAACGCCGGATGAAGGCCGGGATGTATTTGGCCTGCCACTGCGCATCGGCCGACAGGTACAGGTTCTGCTCGCCCGTGACACCCAGCACCGCCGCGGGCAAGACGTCGTCGCCGGCGGCGGTGAAGACCACCGCGTATTCGGTCGCCGCGCGCAGCAGTTCCACCGCCATCAGCGGCACCGCGTTGACGCGGGCGCTGAAGGCGTAGTTGGTGCCCGTGGCATCGAAGCACACATCGGCGTGGCGCCCGGCATTGAGGGGCACGGCGGTTTCGTAGATCAGCAACTGTCTGGGCATGAGCGACCCTGTGTCTGGATTGGTGTTGGTGTTCGTGTTGATGTCGCAAGCCTACGGTGCTGCACGCAGCGCGGCATCGGGACTTTTACGTCGCCGACCCCGGCAACCGGGGGGTGGGGATGGGGGCCGCGATGATCTGCGGCCCCCGCCCGGGTGGTTCTGGCGTCAGTTGCTCGCGCGTAAATTTGTCAACTCGGGCGCGACCGCCAGGCTCACGCGCAGGCCCACGTTCGGGTTCAGGCGCTGTGGTGTAGCACCGAGGTGGTTGACAAAGCGGTCCTGCCAGCCGCTGCCCGCGGGCACCTTGGCGGCGGCGGCAACGGTGGCCTGGCGCGTGACGTTCCAGTCGATCTCGACCTGTCGCGGGTTGATGGCGGCGGCACCTGGCAGCAGCGCTTGCGCCGGCGAGAACGCCTGCACCCGCGGCTGCGCCCGCTGCTGCTGCGACTCGGCCGCCGCCGCCGACCACCAGCCTTCGGGTGTCGAGCGTTGACCGGCAAGCAACTCTGCGCTCATCACGCCGCCGTCGCTGTGGCCCAGGCCGATGGCGTGGCCCATCTCGTGGCTCAGCACCGACAGCAAGTCGATCCGGCCGGATGCGCCGCCGCGGGCTTTCGCATCGAGCACCGCACCCTGGCCGCCGAACTCGCGGTCGTCGGCCGCGGTCCGGTCGATGAACCAGCCGTGGCCGCCGGCGTTGACGTCGATCGTGATCTGCCCGTTGTGGTACTCGGCGAGTTGGTCACCAGGCAGGTCGGCCACGGTGTACTGCAGGCGGCCCAGGGCCACCAGATGCGAAGCGTCCTCGACCTTCGCCCATCGTGCGCGGGCCTCGGTGGCGAGTGCCGTGATCTCGGCGTCGGTCGGCGCAGCGGCCTCGAGCGCAGCAGCGGTCAAGGCGCTCGCCGCGGTGACTGCGGTCGCTGCTGCGGGTACCGCCGGATCATTGGTCTTCACCGTGACGGTGTCAAAGCTCGCGCTGACACCCTTGGTGAAGATGCCAAACCGGCCATCGGCACCGACCGCATTGAAGATGAACCCGACCGCGGCCTGGTCGTTGAGCGAAACGCTGACCGACGAGCCCTTGATCGACACGCCCAACTTGTAGTCGGTGGTCGCCAGCAGCGTGGTGTTGCTGATGAAGGCATCGACCTTCCAGCCCGCCGCCGTGCGGTGGCCGATCATGATCTGCTTGGCCGCCACGTCGACCGCCGCGAACTTGAAGTCGGTATCGCTGTAGCGGTCGAAAATGATGCCCGAACGGCCCGCGGTCTTGAAGGTCGCGCTCAGCTCCAGCAGCGCAGTCGCCGACAACTGCGGCACGCCGGAAATGTTCAACAGTTGGATCGCGGTGTCGCTGCCCGTCGGCAGCGCGCCCACCAAGCGGCCCGCAGTTGCGGTCCAGGTCCCGGTGGCGGACCCGGCCACTGCGGTGACGATCGGCCCGGCGCCGGTCGTGAAGTCGTCGGTCTTGATGACCGTCGCCGCCGGGGGCACCACTTGCACGGCGATGTTGTCCATCGCACCGCGCGACTTGTTCGAGCCGAAGCCGACCAGCCCCCAGTTCAGGCCGTAGCTCCAGCCGTCGACGACAGTGGCCTGGAAGACATGGCTGAAGACGTTGGTGTTGTTGACCACCAGCGTGGCGGTCAGCCCGTTCACCGACAGCAGCAGGTTGTACCAGGTGTCGTTCTTGATGCCGCCGGTGAATGCGGCCTGCTTCAAGACTTGCCAGCCCGCCGCGGTGCGTTGACCCATCTCGATCTTGTTGGTCGACACGTTGATGCCGGCGAACTTGAAGCTGGTCGGGCACTGGTAGTCGAAGATGACGTAGCTGTTGGCGCTCCAGCCGCCGGTGGGCTTGATCACCTTCACGCTGGCCTGCACTTCGTAGTACGAAGGCAGCGCATCGCCAACCTGGTAGACCGCCACCGCGTCGGCCTGGCTCGACGTCGCGGCCACTTGCAGCGCGCCAGCACTGACCTGCCAGGTGCCGCTGTCAGCAGCCAGGCCCTGCAATGTGCCGTCGTTGAAGCTGGCCGTGCGCAGCACGTCGCGCTTGCCGCCCGGGATGTTGCCGGCCTGCGGGTCGGTCGGTGCGCCGGTCTGGTTCTGCCAGGCGAAGTCCTTCTGGCGGATGACCCCGAGTTCGCCCTGCGGCTCGCCGCGGCGGTAGGCCAGCGCCGGGTCGCCGTTGGTATCGGCAAAACGGGTCGGGTCGGCACCGTCGGCCTTGGACAAGGCGTAGAGGAACTCAGGCAGCTGCGGCTGCAGCGTGCGGCTCACGGTGGCCATGCCGAAGGGCGCGAAGGGCACGAGGTAGCTGTTCCACTCGCCCACCCAATCCATCAAGCGGTCGCCGCCGGTGTTGGCAATCAGCACGTCGCGGCCGGCGCCGCCGTAAGCGCGGTCTTCATAGGTGGCGTTGGTGTCGGGCGCGTTGTTCAAGCCACCCGCGGTGCCATGGTCGTCGTCGGCGTTGAGCAGGTCGTTGCCCCAGCCGGCGTACATGTTGTCGCGGCCGGTGCCACCCACCAGCCAGTCGTTGCCGGTGTTGCCGAAGATGGCGTCGTTGC
>JANOKR010000130.1:0-9285 GCA_031419315.1 Betaproteobacteria bacterium | reverse complement strand
TACACCCAGGTCAAGCGCGACGGCCGCATCGACGCCAAGACGGCCGACCTCGCCTTGGCCATGCTCGATGTCGACCCGCTGGGTTTTGACGTGATGGACCGCAAGCTGCTCGAAGCCGTGATCCACCGCTTCGACGGCGGCCCGGTCGGGCTGGACAACGTCGCTGCGGCGATCGGCGAAGAGCCGGGCACGATCGAAGATGTCATCGAGCCCTACCTGATCCAGCAGGGGTTTCTGCAGCGCACCCCACGCGGGCGCGTCGCCACCCAGGCCGCCTACCGCCATCTCGGGCTGGCACCACCAAGCGCCGACCCGGCGGATCTTTTCGGCAGCTGAGATCGCCGCCGGCACCCTGCCGGCGTGACGGATTGCACCGTCGGCGCCGGCCCAGCCGGCAGCGCGCTACAGCTTGTGTGCGCGCACCCGATGTTGTGACCCTGTGCAACGGTCTCAAGTTCGGCAAAGGCGGGCCGATACCTACGACGAGTGCAAAGAGTTCCCTGCCCGGGGCGGCCCGGCGGCATCACTTTGCCCATCGAGGACCTGCCCATGATCGCAACAACGACGCCCAAGAATTTCGCACGCGGCTTCACCCTGGTCGAGATGCTCGTCACGGTCGCCATCGTGGGCATCATCGCGTCGGTGGCGATGCCGTCGTACAACGCCTACGTGACACGCTCGCGGGTGCCCGCCGGGCTCGACGGCTTGAGCGCCTACGCCACGCGCATGGAGCAACGATTCCAGGACACCGGCAGCTACGCCAACGCCGGCGCCTGCGCCGTCGCACTGCCCGCCGCCACCAACTACACCTTCAGCTGTGCGCTCGCCGACGCCGGACGCCAGTTCACCGCCATCGCTACCGGCGACGGCAAGTTGCTCGGCTACGTCTACACGATCAACCACCAGGGGGTGCGCCGCACCACCGCGCACCCTGCCGGCACGCCGGCTGGCAACTGCTGGAGCTCGAAGGGCAAGGTATGCGACAGCTGAGCCGCAGCGCCCGCGGCCTGACCCTGATCGAGCTCATGGTCGCGCTGGCCATCGGCGCTTTTCTGGCGATGACGGCCGGCCCGTTTTTTGGCGACTACGTCAGCAACTCGCGGCTGCGCGAAGCCGGCAACACGGTCTACGGCGAGGCGATGTTTGCGCAGAGCGAAGCCATCAAGCGCAACGGCGTCGTGCGCCTGTCGATCAACGGCACATCGATGCGCATGATCGACCGCACCACCGGTGTCGACGGCCCGCTGATCCGCGAGTCGACCCTGACCGGCAACGTCATCGCCTCGCCAGCGGTGGTGCTCGACTTCGGCAGCGACGGCCGCCCGGCGCCTTTTGGCACCTCGGTCGCCACCAACTTCATCAACGCCGGCATGACCTGCTCCAGCGAGACCCGCTGCCCGGGCCTGCGGGTCGACGCCGGCGGTGCCATCCGCCTCTGTGGCAACCACCTGTCGGGGTGTGATTGATGTCCAAGACTAGCCTCCAGCCCGCCGCCCGGCGGAGCATGGTCACGGCGCCCAGGTTCTGCCGTGGCATGGGCCTTTTTGATGCCCTCATCGCGCTGGCGATCCTGTCCTTCGGGATGCTCGGCCTGACGCGGTTCCAGGGCCGCATGGTCACGCAGGCGACCGAGGTCCAGGCGCGCAGCCTGGCCGCGCAAGCCGCCGACGAGTTGCTCAATACCGCGCTCGTCGATGTCGACAACGCGGCCTGCTACACCTGGCCGGCGGCCGGCGTGTGCGCCAACGCCGCCGCCCGCGGCAGCACCGCGCTGTGGGCCTACCGCGCTACCGGCACGCTGCCGGGAACGACCACCAGCGCGGCCACGCTCGACAACGGCCGGCTGACCGTGGTCCTGACCTGGACCGGCAAGGACTCTCAAGAACAACGCCGGCTGGAGGCGGCCACCGATGTCCGCCCCTAATCTTTCATATCAGCGTCAAGCCGCTGCGCGCAGCACCCAGCGCGGCGTCTCGCTGATCGAGCTGATGGTCGGCATCGTCGTGGCCCTGCTCGTCGGCCTGGCGGCGTCGGGCAGCGCCATGATGTTCAATGCCTCGCAGCGCCAGGGCGTCGGCACCGGTGGCGTCGCGATGAATACCGCCACCGTGCTCGCAGCGGTAAAAAACGATGTCACCGCCGCCGGCCTGGGGTTTTTTGGCGATGCGCGTTTTCTCTGTGACCGCCTCAACCTGAGCGTCGGTGCCGCGGCGGTGCTGGACGGCGCGCAGTTCACCCCGATCGAAGTTACCCGCGGCGTCAGCGCCGATACGCTGGACCTGGTCTACGGTTCGCGGGTCGAATCGGGCACGAATGTGCTGCTGAACGCGCTGTCCGACGGCAGCCAGGCCGAAGTCATGTCGTACCTCCCGGCGGTCGTTGGCGACGCGGTGCTGCTCGCGCCACCGACCCCCGGCGACGCCTGCACGGTGCGCTCGGTGACCCAGAACACGGCATCGACCGACGACACCGAACAACTGCTGCAGTTTGCGGCGGCCGGCAAATACAACGGCGCCGTCTTTGGCCTGGCGCCGAGCTACGCCGAACAAAGCCGCGTCACGCTGATCGGCCAGCTGCTGTGGAACCGCTACCGCGTCAACGGCGGCAACCTGGTGCTCGAGCGCCCGCTCGACGGCACCTCGGCGATCCTGGTGCGCAATGTGATCGGCTTTCGCATCCAGTACGGCATCACCGCAGCGGCGGCCGGCTCCACCGCGCTCGAAAGCTGGGTCGACCCCGATGGCATCTGGGCCAACATCAGCAGCGCCAATATCGCGCGTGTCCGCGCCATCCGCATCGGCGTGATCGTGCAAAACCCGCAACGCGAAAAGGCCGACCCGGCGAGCGGCAACTGCGTCGCCAGCGAAAACAAGCCAACGCTGTTTGGCGGGGCCGAAGAAAACCTCAGCAACGCCGACTGGAACTGCTTTCGCTACCGCACCGCCACCGTCGTCGTACCGCTGCGCAACATCGTGATGGGGCTGCGGTGAAAACACGCCAACTCAAATCGCACGCGAAGGCGCAGCGCGGTGTGACCATGCTCGTGGTGCTGGTGCTGATGACGGTGATGCTCTTCGGCGCGCTGGCACTGGCCCGCATGACCGAAATCGGCTCGATGGCGGCTGGCAATGCGGCCTACCGCGAAGCCTCGTTGCAAGCCTCTGAAGTCGGCCTGAACACGGCCTTTGCCGCAGTCCGGGCGGTACCCGTGCTGAACGAAAACGACGCCGCCGGCAACTGGTACTACTCGCAGACCCACGCCGCCGATGCCAACGGCCTGCCGACCGTCGACTGGGACGCAGCACCGGGCGTGGTCATGGGCGCCTACACGGTGCGCTATGTCGCCGAGCGCATGTGCACGGTGGCTACCGTTACCAATCCGCTGCGCGAATGCCTGGTCAAGCAGGTGCCGGTGACGAAGTCAGCACGCGACGGTGTCGAGGAACTCGACCCGCCCAACTCGCGCCAATACCGGGTCACGATCCGCGTCACCGGCCCGAAAGACACCACCACCTTTGTGCAAGCCCTGCTCACCAAGGGTTGACCTGCCAGCGTCGACGGGAGATCCCATGAAAGCCATTTTTCAGTTCGTGACCTCGGTGCTCGCGCTCGGTGCCTTGCTCGCCGGCGCCACCTCACACGCCACCAGCATCGCCGAGCTGCCGCTCAAGGCCAGCGTGCTGGCCAAGCCGAATATCGTCTTCGGCATGGACGATTCTGGCTCGATGGACGCCGAGGTCATGGTCGATGGCACCTTCCAGGCCTGGGCCTATTTCAGCACCAGCAACGCCACGCTGTACCCCAGCGGCGCGCTGCGCACCGGCTCTGGCGCCGACGAACTGCCAGCCTTCTACCTTTTCCCCAACGGCACCGGAACCGGCAACCGGGTCTACGGTGACAACAACGGCTGGGGCGTGGCAGCGCCGCCAATCCCCGAGGTCGCATGGTTGCGGTCGGCGGACTTCAATCCGCTCTACTACAACAGCCTGAAAACCTACGCGCCGTGGGCGCCGGGTTATGTCAGTGCGGCGCTGCGCACCTATGGCGACGCCAGCCCGGGCGCAGCCAAGTCGCATCCCGCGCTGGGCACGACCACGATGGCGCTGAACGCCAACCTCACGAACAGCGGCACGAACTGGAAGTTCACCTTCTTCCCGGGCATGACGATCCCGGCCGGCGCGACGTCGATCAGCTGCGCCTCCGGCAGCGCCGGCGCCCTGCCATACCTGGTGGCCACCGCGCGCCTGTACTGCTCGGCGGCGGTCACCTACTACCCGGCAACGTTCTGGAAAAAAGAGACCTGCACCGTCAACGGCACGAGCTGCGTGACCAACTACGAAGGCAGCACGCTCAAGCGCTACGAGATCAAGGCCGCCAACACCTACCCGTCGGGGCGCAGCTACACCAACGAGATGCAGAATTTTGCGAACTGGTTCACCTACTACCGCAAGCGCCGGCTGATGCTCGCCGCCGCAATGGGCGAGGTCCTCGAAAACGTCACCGGCCTGCGCATGGGCGTGGTCGCCTTCAACTCGCGCACCGCGCCGACGATGTACGACGCCGACGCCGTGTCGCCGTCGGCCAACGGCCAGGTCGTCGCCGGCAGGTTCTACACCAACGAAGGCAGCTCGGCGACGCCGACGCACGCGACGATGGCCTATATCCGCGGCCAGTTCGACACCAACACCGGCATCATCCAGTACGCCTGCCAGCGCAACGCGATGTTTGTCATCACCGACGGATTCGCCAACGATTCGTCGGTCACACCGCCGACCTACGCCGCCGCGACCTACGGCGCCGCTGCGCCCTACACGACCACCGCCGCGGGCTCGCTGGCCGACAAGGCGCTGGCCTACTTCACACTGCGCCTGCGCACGACGACGAGCCCGCTCGTCGCCGGCAAGGTGCCGCTGGGCAACCAGACTGTCACCAACCCCGATCCGAACAAGGACCTGCACCTGAATACCTACGCCGTCACGCTGGGCATGAAGGGCACGCTGTGGCCGTCGGCGACCGACCCGTTTGTGGCCGCGCCGGCGTGGCCAGCGCCGGTGTCGAATACGCCAAGCATGATCGACGACCTCTGGCACGCCACCATCAACGGCCGCGGCCAGATGTACCTGGCCACCGACGCCACCAATACCGCCATCGCGATCCAGTCGGGCCTCAACGACATCCTCAGCGCGAACGGCGCACAAGGCGGCGTCGCGGTCAGCACCGTGAACCTGCCTCGGGGTGATTCACGCGCCTATTTCGGCCGCTACAACCCTGCCGGCTGGGCCGGTGACCTGACCGCCAACCCGGTCGACGCGACCACCGGTGCGATCTCGACAACGACCGTCTGGTCGACATCGACGCTGCTCAATGCACGCGACTGGAACACCCGCGTCATTGCCAGCTACAGCGGCGCGGCCGGCGTGTCATTTTCCGAGGCCGCGGTCGGTGCCACCGTCAACCCGGCCTCGGCCTGGGGCACCACGTCCGAGGTCATGGCCTACCTGCGCGGCGACCGTACCCACGAAGGCACCAAGTTCCGCCGCCGCACCAGCCTGATGGGCGCGGTGATCAACTCCGAGCCGGCGGTCGACCGCGACCTCGGCGTCGTTTATGTCGCTTCCGGTGAGGGCATGTTGCACGCCGTGGACAGCCGCGGCGCCGACGCTGGCAAGGAGCTCTGGGCGTTTGTGCCGCGTGACGTGCTGGCCGATGTCGGCCAGACCAGCGAACGTGGATATGCCTTCAAGACCAAGCTCGACGGCTCGCCGGTGGTGCGCAAGATCGGCACCACCAAGTTGCTCGTCGCCGGCATGGGCGTGGCGGGGCGCACCTACTACGCGCTCGACGTCACCGCGCCGCGCGGGCTCGATGAAGCCGGCCTGGCGGCCAAGGTCAAATGGGAGTTCCCCGCCGTCGGCGATGCCACCACGTTGTCCAAGATGGGCCAGGCGCTGGGCCGGCCGGCGATCGTCAAGGTCGGCGCGAACTGGGTCGTGCTCGTCACCTCGGGCTACAACAACACCTTCGACGGCAAGGGCCGCCTGTGGGTGCTGAATGCCAACACCGGTGCGGTGATCAAGGAGTACGTCACCGCCGACGGCTCGCTCGCCACCGAAGCCGGCCTGACACATTTGTCGCCGTTCTCCGAGACGAATGGCACGGTGCGTTATGTCTACGCTGGCGACCTGCTCGGCAACGTGCTGCGTTTCGATCTCGACCTGGCGCCGGCGGCGGTTGGGGCGGTCAACAAGATCGCCCAGCTGCGCGGCCCGACCGGCGCGGTGCAGCCCGTAACCACGGCCCCCGAGCTGATCATCCACAAGGGCCAGCGGGTGGTCTTTGTCGGCACCGGGCGCCTGCTCGATATCGGCGACTTCGGCAACACCGCGGTGCAGACGATGTACGCCATCACCGATGGCGCCACGCTGGCCAATGCGCGCACCACGCTGCTGCCGCAGACCTACAACGTGGCCACCGACACGGTGACCGGCACACTCGTCAACTGGACCACCCAGCGCGGCTGGTATTTCGACCTGCCCGCCGGTCAGCAAGCCAATACCCAGCCGACGATCGCCTACGGCGCGCTGGCCTTCACCGCCAACTTCAACGGCGGCGCCGACTGCACCGCACGATCGCACCTGTACCTGGTCGATACGCTATCGGGCCAGAAGGTCAGCGAGGCCGACTTCGTCAGCCTGACGCTGTCGGAAACGAGCAACTCGTCGGCGGTGACCGCGTTGCGCACGATCGGTGGCAGCGCCGGCGACCCGCCGCCGCCGGGGGGCCCGCCGCCGCCGCCGGACTGCAACAACCGCATCGTCGGCGCGGGCCAGGATTCAGACGGCAACCCGTGGAAGAAAAAGCTCATCTGCGGCGCGAAGATCCTGCCGGCGAAAAACGCCTGGCGCGAGGTTCGCAGGTAGTCGCCGAAAGCGCGTGCGACTGCGGCTCGGGTCGCGGCCAGGATCACCGCGGCCGTGGCCGGGGTCAAACGCCCCAAACGATCGGCACTGCCGCCGCCTGTGCGCGCTGCAGCATCTCGATCAGCGGCCACACCCGGCGGCGCAGCGAGACCACGCTGTCGGGATCGCCGTCGGTGCGCGGCGCGGCATCGATACCGACATCGGCGGCATCGGCAGCCCGGCGCAACGCGATGATCGCAGCAGTCATGTCGACGACCTCGATGATGCCGGTGGGTGAGGGCTCGCGGCCGAGCAGGCGCAGCACCGTGTCGCCATGTGCGCCGAGCATGATGATGTCGCCGCTGGCCTTGCTCTTGAACTTGTAGATCATCGCTGCGCCCGCGTTCAAAGCGGCGATTGTGCCGCGGCGCTGCATCGACTAGGCGCGGACCAGCCTCACATGCTGGCTGCGGCCGCCGCGCCGCGTTTCGCTCGCGGCGGGTGCTGGCGCCGGCAGCAGCACAACGGCCGGCAGGCGCTCGACAAACCGCGCCGCATCCAGCGCCGGCGCGAACAGAAAACCCTGGAACTGGCCGCAGCCGGCGTGCTGCAAAAACGCGCGCTGGCCCTCGGTCTCGACGCCTTCGGCGATGACCCGGATGCCCAGCGCCTGCGCCATCTGCACGATTGCGCGCACGATGCTGGCGTCGCTGTCGTCACCCGGCAGGCCCTGCACGAAGCTGCGGTCGATCTTGAGCTTGTCGATCGGAAACCGCTTCAGATACGACAGACTCGAGTAACCGGTGCCGAAGTCGTCGATCGACAGCTTGACCCCCAGCCGCGCCAGTGCGTTGAGCCGGTTCAGGGTGTCTTCGGCATCGTGCACGAGGATCGATTCGGTGAGCTCGAGTTCGAGCCAGCGCGGCTCCAGCCCATGCGCGGCGAGCACGGTGGCGACACGGTCGACAAAACCCGGCTGCTGGAACTGCAGCGCCGAGACGTTGATCGCCACCGGCAGGTCGTAGCCCTGATCGCGCCAGACCGCGGCCTGGCGCACCGCCTGGCCCATCACCCAGTCTCCGATGGCGATGATGAAGCCAGTCTCTTCGGCGACCGGGATAAAGCGGCCGGGCGAGACGTCGCCGAGTTCGGCGTCACGCCAGCGGATCAGCGCTTCGGCACCGACCACCGCGCCGGTATTCAGGTCGACCTGCGGCTGGTAGTGCAGCCGAAAGCGCTGCGCCGCCAGGGCCTGGCGCATCGCGTGGTCCAGGCGCATGTGCGCGCGCCGGTCGACCTTGCCACGCGCCGGGCTGATGCGCCAGCTTGCGCGACCGGCCTGCTTGACCAGCCGCACCGCCGATTCGGCGTGGTGCATCAATTCGTCGAGATCGGCGCCATGCTGCGGGAAGAGCGCAATGCCGACGCTGCAAGTCACGGTGAAGGCGGCACCATCGACGGCGCAGGGCTGGGCGACGGCGTCGAGCACGCGCCGCGCGGTGACCTCCGCGGCGACGACATCGGCGCGGTGCACGAGCAGCGCAAACTGGTCACCGCCGATGCGCGCCGCAAGGTCGCCGTCGCGGCTGCAGCTGCGCAGTCGCCGCGTGACTTCGCGCAGCACCTGGTCGCCGGTGTCGGTACCAAAACCTTCGTTGATGGCACGGAAGCGATCGAGGTCGACGAGCAGCAATGCAAACGGCGCCGGCTCGCCGGCCAGGCCCGAGCTGGCCGCGCTGATGCGGTGCGCGAGCTGGCCGCGGTTGGCCAGGCCGGTCAGCGCGTCGGTGTGCGACAGCTCGTGGATGCGCTGGTCGGCGGCGACACTTTTGGTCAGGTCGCGGAATGAATACACCCGCCCCATCGGCCGCCCGCGCAACCACAACGGCCGCGCGACACGCTCGAAGACCTGCCCGGTGTGCAGCGCCAGGCGGTCCACCGCTTGCGCGGTGCTGGCTTCGGCAATCGCACTCAGGCGGCGCTGGTAGGCGTCACCATGTTCGACGCTGCGGCGCAGCCAGTCGTGCACCGCCTCGTCTTGTGGCGCACCTGCTGCGAGGTCGGCAGGCAGCGCCCAGAGCGTGGCGAAGCGGCCGTTGAAAGCGCGGATGCGGCCGGCCAGGTCGGTCACCAAGATGCCGTCGGCAGTCGCCTCCAGCGTGGCCTGCAATTCCGCCAGCGCCATCTCGCGGTGGTCTTCGGCCTCGCGGGTCGCGGTGCGGTCGACCAGCATCACCATGTAGTGGCTTGGGGTCGCGGCAGGCCCGTGGCCACCGGCATTCGCCACCGGGCTCGACACCGGCCGGATGCTGCGGCTGACATGCCGGGCAGCCCCCTCGGACGTCGCCACGATGGTCTCGGACTCCAGCGACGCCACCACGCCGGC
>JANOKR010000129.1:0-6342 GCA_031419315.1 Betaproteobacteria bacterium | reverse complement strand
ACGACGAGGTGGGCGTAGTGGGCCTCGAGGTCGATGCGCTGCACTGCGGCTTCACTCTCGACGACCGGTGCACACAGCACCAGATCGGCGACCACCACCGGCACTCGGGCGTAGTCGAAGGTGAGCACATTGGTGGCGTGGTCCTGGGCGCGGAACTCCAGGTTCAGTCGCCGGCCTTCGTCGGCACCCACCACCCGCACCGTGATCTCGGCCGGCTTGCTGCGGACTTGCAGCGCGGCGCGAATCCAGCGCGCGACCTTGGCGCGCTGCAACAGCGCGCGATGGCGGCCATCGGGCTGCTGCAAAGACAGCTGCAACGCCGGCAGCGGCGACGCCCGAGATGTCAAGCCCGGCCCCGGCCTGGTGCGGCGGCGGCGGCCGCATTCGCGGCAGCCGCTTGGCCAGCGGCTTCATAGGCCTCGACGATGCGCGCGACGAGCGGGTGGCGCACCACATCGGCCGAGGTGAAATGGGTGAAGGCCAGGCCCTTGACCTGTTGCAGCACCGCGGCCGCATCGACCAGGCCGCTGGGCACGCCGCCAGGCAGGTCGATCTGGCTGACATCGCCGGTGACCACACAGCGCGAACCAAAACCGATGCGCGTGAGGAACATCTTCATCTGCTCGCGGGTGCTGTTCTGTGCCTCGTCGAGGATCACAAAAGCGTGGTTCAGCGTGCGCCCGCGCATGAAAGCCAGCGGCGCGATCTCGAGCTGACCTTTTTCAAAAGCCTTGCCGACCCGCTCGTAGCCCATCAGGTCGTACAGCGCGTCGTACAGCGGGCGCAGATAGGGGTCGACCTTCTGCGCCAGGTCGCCGGGCAAAAAGCCCAGGCGCTCGCCGGCTTCGACCGCCGGGCGCGTGAGCACGATGCGCTGCACGCTCTGGCGCTCCAGCGCATCGACCGCGCAGGCCACCGCCAGGAACGTCTTGCCGGTACCTGCCGGGCCGATGCCAAATGTGATGTCGCTGCTGAGCATCTGGCGCAGGTACTGCATCTGGTTCGGCGTGCGCCCGGCCAACTCGGCGCGGCGGGTGTGCAACACGATCGAGTCCGCGGGCTCGGCTGATGCGGCTGCTGCGGCTGAGGCGGTTGATGCCGCCGGCGCGGCCTTGGCAGCGCCCTTCGCCAGCGTGCTGCGCGCCGCGTTGGCCAGGCTCTCGGCCAGGGCCAGCGACAAGGCCTGCGCGGCAATCGGCCGCGCCGCTTTCAAGTGCAAGCGATCAAGCAACGTGCGGGCCCGTTCGGCCGCGTCCCGCGGGCCATCGATGCTGATCTGCGCGCCGCGCCGCGCCAGGCGCACGCCCAGGCCAGCCTCGATCGCGCGCAGGTGTTCGTCCAGTGGCCCGCAAAGGTGGGCCAGGCGCTGGTTGTCGGTGGGGTCGAATTGGTGGTGCAGGATCAAGGCGGCAGTCGCTGCGGTGAATGGGGTGGATGCGGTGGATGCAAAAGCGCCGAAGTGGCGCGAAACAGCACGGTTGCCCGCGCCGGCCCGATTGTCGCCGCGTCAGGCCGGCAGCTCGAACGCGCACAATCCGCGCCCGATGCCCCTGACCGCCCGCTTGCGCAATACCTTTGGCCGGGCCGCGCCTTCGACCGTTTCGGGGTGGTTGATGGCCGTGATCGTGGCCGCAATCGTGGCCGCAATCGTGGTCATGTTCGTGGCCGCCGCCCTGCCCGCGGCCTGGTCCGCGCCGATTGTCGTGACCTCGGAGTCGCCGCAATCGGTGCGCATCGAGTCGGCCTTGAGCGCCGAGGGCGATGGCGACAGTTTTCCGGTCAGCGCCGCGGTGCGCGTCGTCGGCCTGCCCGACGACTGGGCGAGCAGCCGGCCCGCCAGCGCAGGCCCGGTCTGGTACCGCATCAACTTTCTCGCCAACGAGCCCAAAGGGCGCGCCGGGGCCGACCTGTTGGCGGTTTATGTCGAACGCGTTTGCACCAACCTCGAAGTCTTTGTCAACGGCCAGCTCGTGCTCAGCGGCGGCCGCATGACCGGCATGGTGACACACAACTGCAACCATCCGCAGCTCGCCAGCCTGCCCGCAGCGTTGATCAAACCCGGGCTGAATACGCTGGACATCAAGGTCGCCGGCGTGCCGATGTCGCATGTCGCGTCACGCCAGCGCTCGGGTGGCATCTCTGCGCTTGAGGTCGGCACCTTCCAGTCGCTGGCGCCACGCCACAGCCGGCAGACCGCGTTGCAGGTTGGCATCCCTCAAGGCGTCAGCGCGACGCTGATGCTGATGGGTGGCTTCATGTTCGTGATGGGCTGGATGAACCGGCGCGAAAGCCATCTCGCCTACTTTGGCGCGCTGTCGTTTGGCTGGGCGCTGATCGAGTCGCGGCTGTGGCTGCGCGAGCTGCCGATCGGCACCGAAGTTGCCGAATTCCTGCTCGCTGCGATGCTGCCCTTCATCACCCAGGCGGCGGTGCAGTTCTTGCTGCGCTATGGCCGCTTGCGCGAACGCTGGATCGACTTCTGCCTGCCGCTGCAATGTGGCCTGATGCCGGTGACCCTGGTCCTCGGTGGCCCGCCGCTGCTGAATTCGATCGCCCGCTTCTGGTACGCGCTGTTTGCGATCCAGGTGCTCGTTGCCGGGGCCTGGTACCTGAAGCGCGAATGGCCCAAAAACCGGCGCACTTTCTGGGTCATGTCGGCGCTGCTGTTGATCGTCACGGTGGCGGTACTGGTCGAATTTATCGGGCTGCACGCACCGCTGCCGCCGATGCTGGCGCTGACCGCGCAGACCGCCACGCCGGTGATCTTCATGATCGTCGGCTTGCGTCTGACACAACAGCATGGCCGCGCGCTGCAGCAGTCGGAAGAAACCCGCGTCGACCTCGAAGCGCGGATCGCAAAAGCCAGCGAAGAGATCGAGCGCAACTTCAAGCAGATGTCACAACTGCGCGTCGAGCAGGTCACCGAGCGCGAGCGCAAACGCATCGCCGCCGACCTGCACGACGACCTCGGCGCCAAGCTGCTGACGATCGTGCACACCAGCGAATCCGAACGCATCTCGACCCTGGCGCGCGAGGCGCTCGAAGAGATGCGCCTGTCGGTGCGTGGCCTCACCGGCAAACCGGTGCGGCTGGACGATGCCCTGGCCGACTGGCGCGCCGAAGGCGTGTCGCGCCTCGGCCAGGCCGGCATCGAAGGCGAATGGAGCATGCCGCCCGACGACCTGCCGCAGACCCTGTCATCGCGCGCCTTCGTGCAGACAACGCGGATCCTGCGCGAGTCGGTCAGCAATGTCATCAAACACAGTGCTGCGTCGCTGTGTTCGGTGCGCTGCAACGTCGCCGACGGCGACTTCCAGCTCGTTGTGCAGGACAACGGCAATGGCATCCCGCTCGAGCTTGATGGCCGGCTCGACCGCGGCCACGGCATGTCGAGCATGAAACACCGGGCGAAACAATTGCAGGGTCAATGCCTGGTCGAATCGGGCCCGGGCTTCGGAACCGTGATCCGCCTCACGATTCCGCTCGAAGGTGCGATCGAGCCGGCGTGAATCGGGTTCGTTTTTGGCAGTTCGCGCTTAGCATTCGCCCCCGGCTGCCGATAAAGGACGTGCCATGAAAAACATCCTGCTGCTCGAAGACCTGCCAGAAATCCGGGCCTGGCTGCGCGCCCTCGTGCTGCGGGTGTTTCCCGACGCACATATCTCCGAGAGCGCACGCATCCACGATGCGCTGCAGCTCGCCGCGGCGGTCAAGTTCGACCTTGCGCTGGTCGACCTCGGCCTGCCCGACGGCTCGGGTGTGGACGTGGTCACCCGCTTACGCGACCTGCAGTCCGAATGCCTGTCGGTGGTGGTCACGATCCACGACGACGACGACCACCTTTTCCCGGCGCTGCAAGCCGGCGCCTACGGCTACATCCTCAAGGAGCAGCCGCGCGAGCTGATCGCCGAACAACTGCAGCGCATCAGCCAGGGCGAGCCGCCGCTGTCGCCGTCGATTGCGCGCCGCGTCATTGCCTACTTCAACGCCAAGACCAAACCACATCTGGTGGCGCCGGCATCGACGATGCCCGCGGTGTCGCTGACCGACCGCGAAACCGAAGTCCTGCTGCGCGTGGCCAAGGGTTACACGCTGCCCGAGATCGGCGTGCAGCTCGGTTTGAGCCGGCACACGATTGCCGACTATGTGAAGCAGATCTACCGCAAGCTCAATGTCAGCTCGCGTGCCGAGGTCGCCCTCGAAGCGCAGCGCATGGGGCTGTTCGGCTGATCGGCTGCGGCTCGGGCTGAGCGCTCGGCCCCTGCGGCCTGGGTCTGGCTCAGGTGCCCGGCCCAACGGCCGTTACGATGTAGCCATGATCGGACGCCTCACCGGCCTTATCGCCGAAAAAACCCCGCCCAGGGTGCTCATCGATGTCAACGGCATCGGCTACGAAGTCGACGTGCCGATGAGCAGCTTCTTCAACCTGCCCGGCATTGGCGAGCGGGTGACCCTGCTGACCCACTTCGTGGTCCGCGAAGACGCGCAGATCCTGTTTGGTTTTTTGACGCCGGCCGAGCGCGAGACTTTTCGCGAACTGGTCAAGATCAGCGGTGTCGGGCCGCGCACCGCGCTGTCGATCCTGTCCGGGCTGAGTGTCGAGGAGCTCGCCGCGGCGGTCAGCCGCCAGGACGGCGCGCGCCTGGTCAAGGTGCCGGGCATCGGCAAAAAAACCGCCGAGCGACTGCTGCTCGAACTGAAAGGCAGACTCGGTGCCGACCTCGCGCTGCCCAGCGCCGCCACGGCGGCCAGCGGCACCCAGACCGATATCGTGCAGGCCCTCGTTGCGCTGGGTTACAGCGACCGCGAAGCCCAGGCCGCGCTCAAAGCGCTGGCCCCGGACATCGGTGTCAGCGAAGGCATCAAGGCGGCGCTGAAAGCGCTGAATCGCTGAATCGCTGAGATCGAAAGATCACCAGCTCAGTGTTTGTGCCCGGCGTGCGGGTCGGCCGCCGCCGGCCGCGACATGACCTTCATGTCGACGACCACGTCGCCACCTTTTTCGAACTTCAACTTGAGCGGGAAACTGCTGCCGTTGGCCAGCGGCGCCTTCAGCCCGATGAGCATGATGTGCAAGCCGCCGGGCTTGAGCTCGACGGTCTTGCCCGCGGGCACGTTGATGTCGCTCACCTGGCGCATGCGCATCACGTCGCCGTCCATCGTCATGGTGTGCAACTCGACGCTGGCCGCGACATCCGCGCTCGCCGACAGCAGCCGGTCGGGCGCCGCGCCGCCTACGATTTTCAGGAATCCACCGCCACCGGCCTGGCCCTGCACCGTCGGCCGGGCCCAGGGTTCGAGCACTTTCGGTGCGGTCTGCGCCAGGGCCAGCGGCAGGGGTGCGGCAAAAAGCAGCGCCAGGTTCAAAACAATACGTCGCGAGATCATCGTGCAGGCTCACCAGAAATCAAAACACGATTGTCGCAGCGCTCGCCGCTTGCCGCAGCGGGCGCCGGCGCGTCGCGTCGCGATAATGCGGTCATGGCGATCCAGACCGACGAGTTCGAGCCCGCGCCGCGGGTGCTGAGTGCCGCCGCGGCGTCACCCAACGAAGAGGCCATCGAACGTGCCTTGCGGCCCAAGGGCCTGCGTGAATATGTCGGCCAGCTCAAGGCTCGCGAGCAGCTCGAGATCTTCATCGGCGCGGCCAAGCTGCGCAGCGAAGCGCTCGACCATGTGCTGCTCTTCGGCCCGCCGGGGCTGGGCAAGACGACGCTGGCGCACATCATCGCCAACGAGCTGGGTGTGAACCTGCGCCAGACCTCGGGCCCGGTACTCGAAAAACCCAAGGACCTGGCGGCGATCCTGACCAATCTCGAAAAACACGATGTGCTTTTCATCGACGAGATCCACCGCCTGTCGCCGGTGGTCGAGGAAATCCTCTACCCGGCGCTGGAGGACTACCAGATCGACATCATGATCGGCGAAGGCCCGGCAGCACGTTCGATCAAGCTCGACCTGCAGCCCTTCACGCTGGTCGGCGCCACCACCCGCGCCGGCATGCTGACCAACCCGCTGCGCGACCGCTTCGGCATCGTCGCGCGGCTGGAGTTTTATACGCCCGAAGAACTCACGCGCATCGTGACGCGGTCGGCCGGGTTGCTCAACGTGCCGGTCGATGCGCCCGGCGCGCTGGAGATTGCACGCCGCTCGCGTGGCACGCCGCGCATCGCCAACCGACTGCTGCGCCGGGTGCGCGATTACACCCAGGTCAAGCGCGACGGCCGCATCGACGCCAAGACGGCCGACCTCGCCTTGGCCATGCTCGATGTCGACCCGCTGGGTTTTGACGTGATGGACCGCAAGCTGCTCGAAGCCGTGATCCACCGCTTCGACGGCGGC
>JANOKR010000128.1:0-8918 GCA_031419315.1 Betaproteobacteria bacterium | reverse complement strand
CCGGCCTGCGCCGCGCTCGCGCGCCAGCAGGTCCAGCGTGTCCAGCGGCAAGATGCCGCGGTCCCACAACGAACCTGGGTAGCTCGAATAGCGGCCGCGCTCTTTGGCCAGATCCGACGAAGCCCAGTAGGCGTGGTAGCTCACCGACTCCATCGAACGGTCGGCGAAGGCCACGGCCTCGGCGCTGGCGTAGGGCACACGCAGCTGGTACAGGCAGTCCTGGAAACCCATGATGCCCAGACCCACCGGCCGGTGCCGCAGGTTGGAGTCGCGCGCTTTTTTCACCGCGTAGTAATTGATGTCGATGACGTTGTCGAGCATGCGCATCGCGGTGCCGACGGTGCGCTTGAGCTTGACGTGGTCAACTTCGCCATCCAGCAGGTGCTGCGCCAGGTTGATCGAGCCGAGGTTGCACACCGCGATCTCGGTATCGCTGGTATTGAGCGTGATCTCGGTACACAGATTGCTCGAGTGCACGACGCCAACATGGTTCTGCGGGCTGCGCACATTGGCGGCGTCCTTGAACGTGATCCAGGGATGCCCGGTCTCGAACAGCATCGAGAGCATCTTGCGCCACAGGTCCTTCGCCGGCAGGCGGCGAAAGAGCTTGATCTCGCCGCTGTCGGCCTGCTTTTCGTAGGCCGTGTAGGCGACTTCGAATTCACGGCCGAAGAGGTCATGCAGGTCGGGGCAGGTGCTGGGCGAGAAGAGCGTCCAGTCACCACCTTCGATGACCCGCTTCATGAACAGGTCGGGGATCCAGTTGGCGGTGTTCATGTCGTGCGTGCGCCGGCGGTCGTCGCCGGTGTTCTTGCGCAGCTCGAGAAACTCTTCGATGTCCAGGTGCCAGGTCTCCAGGTACGCGCACACCGCGCCCTTGCGCTTGCCGCCCTGGTTGACCGCCACTGCGGTGTCGTTGACGACTTTCAGGAACGGCACCACGCCCTGACTCTTGCCATTCGTGCCCTTGATATAAGAACCCAGCGCACGCACCCGCGTCCAGTCGTTGCCCAGGCCGCCGGCATATTTGGACAGCAGCGCGTTTTCTTTCAATGCTTCGTAGATGCCGTCGAGGTCGTCGGCCACCGTCGTCAGGTAGCAGCTCGACAACTGCGAACGCCGCGTGCCGGCGTTGAAGAGTGTCGGTGTGCTCGACATGAAGTCGAAGTTCGACAGCACGTTGTAGAACTCGATCGCACGCGCCTCGCGGTCGATCTCGTTGAGCGACAGGCCCATCGCCACGCGCATGAAAAACGCCTGCGGCATCTCGATGCGGCGCTCTTCGATGTGCAGGAAGTAGCGGTCATACAGGGTCTGCAAGCCGAGATAGTCGAACTGCAAATCGCGCTCGGGCTGCAGCGCAGCACCCAGGCGCGACAGGTCGAAGTGGCTCAGGCGCTCGTCGAGCAGCTCGGCCTTGACGCCTTCTTTGATGAAGTTCGGGAAGTAGTCGGCATAACCCGCAGCCATATCGGCGACATCGACCTCGGCACCGAGAATCTCGCGCCGGATCGTATGCATCAGCAAGCGTGCAGTGGCGCGGGTATAGCCAGGTTCCCTTTCGAGCAAGGTACGTGCCGCGAGGATGGCCGCCTTGTAGACCTCGTCGATCGGCACCCCGTCGTAGAGGTTGCGCCGCGTCTCGGCGAGGATCGGTGCGGCCTTGACGTCGTCGCCCAGTCCGGCGCATGCGGCTTCGACCAGCCCCGTCAGCGCGACCATGTCCAGCGGCACGCGGCGGCCACGGTCGGTGACGTGCAACTCCGCCGCCTTGACCACCGGCGTGCCCTGCTTGGCGCGCTCTTGCGCGCGGCGGTCGCGGTAGAGCACGTAAGCACGCGCGACCTCGTGGTCGCCACCACGCATGAGACCGAGTTCGACCTGGTCCTGCACATCCTCGATGTGGAAGGTGCCACCCCCCGGGCGCGAACGCAGCAGCGCGCGCACGACGCTCTCGGTCAGACGGTCGACGGTCTCGCGCACGCTGGCCGATGCCGCACCCTGGGTGCCGTGCACCGCCAGAAAAGCCTTCATCAAGGCCACCGCGATCTTGTTCGGTTCGAAAGAAACCACAGCGCCGTTGCGGCGAATGATCTGGTAGCCGGCGAAGGCCGACGCTGCCGGCACCACGCCTTGGGGCATGCGCCCGCTGATGGTGGTTTCCTGCCCGATGATCGTGACTGTCTGCATGGTTGCCCTTGATGCCTTGCTTGTTTGTTCTGCCTGCTTTGCGCCCGCACCCGCGGCCCTTGCCTGAGGTGTACGCAAACGCTGATGCTTGATTCTGCGATGTGCAGCGTGTGGTTACGCGAGTCTGCTGGCGGCGGGCCCGCGCCCGCCTGGTTGATGCGCCCGCCGACGTTGAAACTGGACACGCTGGTGGCCAGCGCTTACACCAGCGCTGTCACCACCCTGACACTATATATGGGGGTCCGGCTGGCATCAAGCCACTACCGGTAGCGCTTTGTCGGTACTTCCCCGGTACGCCCTCGATTGTGCCGACCTTATCGCCGCGGCACCAGGCAGCAGGCTCAGCAAGCCCGCCGGCCGCCGCGCTTGGCCCAGCGCGGCGGCTCGCATCGCGGCCCCCAAAACATGCGGGCCGGGCCGCTGCAACAGGCTGCGGCGCTAGGCTTGCTGCGGCCAGCGCAAGCGCAAGGCGCGCAGACTGTGGCGCAGGCCTGCCCAATCGAAGCCGGGGCCTGGGTCCTGCTTGCGGCCGGGCGCGACATGCTCATGTCCGGCCACGTCAGCGAGCGGATAGCGCTTGCAGGCCGTGCGCAACAAGCGCCCCAGACTGCGGTATTGGGCAGCTTCGAAGCGCTCGCCTTCGAGGCCTTCGAATTCGATGCCGATCGAATGATCGTTGCAGTTGTCGCGGCCACGCCACTGCGATGTGCCCGCATGCCAGGCGCGATCGTCGCAAGAGACAAACTGTTGCATCGCGCCATCGCGTCGAACAAAGAAGTGCGCCGAGACTTCGAGGCCTCGAAGGCTGTCGAAATAGGGATTTGCGGCCCAGTCGAGCCGGTTCGTGAACAGCCGCTCGACGGCGTCGCTGCCGTACTCGCCGGGCGGCAGGCTGATCGAATGCAAGACCACCAGCGTGACTTCGGTACCCGCGGGCCGCGCGCCGAAGTTGGGCGACGGCAGTGGCACCGCAGCGCTCCACCAACCGTCTTGCCAGCGCGCGCTTTTGCGCCGCTCAACCGTGGTCACTGCCGTCGCCGACGGTGATGCCCAGGCGCGCCATGCGGTAGCGCATCTGGCGCAGCGACAAGCCCATGCTCGCGCCGGCCGCGGTGCGGTTGTAGCGGTAGCGCTCCAGCGCGCGCTCGAGGACTTCGCGCTCGACCTGGTCCAGATGCGCGGCCAGGTCCTTGGGCAGCGGCGCCTGGGTCTGCCCCAACGGGCTGCCGCCCGATTGACCAAACGGTTGCCCAAACGGCTGACCAGACTGATGCCCGGGCGGCGACACCGGCAGCGGCCGCGCCGACGGCAGCATCACGCCGTCGATGCCGACCTGCACGCTGTCGGCAAAGGCGGCCTCGGGCAGGCCGAGATCGGCGCTGCCGATGAGCTCACCACCGGACAAGGCCAGCGCGCGGTGCAACAGGTTTTCGAGTTCGCGCACATTGCCCGGGAAGCTGTAGCGCGCGAGCAGGTCGAGCGCATCGGCGGCGAGCGTCGGTTGCGGGTCGACGCCGGCCTCGGCGGCGATGCGCTCGAGCACCGCAGCGCAGATCTCGGCCAGGTCGCCGAGCCGGTCCCGCAGCGGCGGCACCGCAATCTGGATCACATTCAGGCGGTAAAAAAGATCCTGCCTGAATCGACCACCCTGCACTTCTTCGGCCAGGTCGCGATGCGTCGCGCTGATGATGCGCACGTTGGACGCGATCTCCGCCACCGCGCCCACCGCACGCACCGCACGCTCCTGGATCACCCGCAGCAGCTTGCTCTGCATCGACAAGGGCAGGTCGCCGATCTCGTCGAGGAACAGCGTGCCGCCCTGCGCGGCCTGGAAAAAACCTTCGCGGTCTTCATTCGCGCCAGTGAACGCGCCCTTGCGATAACCAAAAAACTCCGCCTCAAGCAGAGTCTCGGGGATCGCACCGCAATTCACCGCGATGAACGGCAAGGCGCCGCGTGGCGAGGCGTCATGGATCGCACGCGCGACGAGTTCCTTGCCGGTACCGGACTCGCCGCGCACCAGCACCGGGGCCATGCTGCGTGCGACCTTCTCGATCAGCGCACGCACCTGACGCATCACCGCCGACGCGCCCACCAGCCGCTCGATCGCGCGCAGCGATCGGGCCGGCGTCGGCTTGTCACGATCGCGGCGCGGCGCTGTCGCGGTGCTTGCGGCGGCCGCGCTGGTCGATGCGCCCGGCGCACCAACCGCATCGCGCATCTCGGCCGCGACACGCCCGAGTGCCGACGCGACGACGAGCCTGAACTGGCGCAGGTCGACCGGCTTGGTCAGGTAGTCGTAGGCGCCGGCCTTGAGCGCCTCGACGGCATTTTCAGCCGAGCCATAAGCCGTGATCACAATCGTCTTTTCCGGCCGGCCGGCGGCGTCCAGGCGCTGCAGCAGGTCGATGCCGGTGCCGTCGGGCAGGCGCATGTCGGTGATCAGCGCATTGAAACTGCGCGCTTGCAGCAGGCCCCACGCTTCTTCGACGGTGCCGGCGCTTTCGACGTCGTAACCCTCGCGCACCAACGTCAGCTCGTACAGCGTGCGCAGGTCGGGTTCGTCGTCGACAACGAGCAGGCTCAAGGTCGGGGGGCTGGTCACGGCGATGCGATCTTGGAGCGGTCTGGGCTCGGGTTTGAGGTGGGCGGGCCGGGGTTGATCGTCACCGGCGGCAACCAGCGCCGGAGCACGACGATGAAGCCGTTGCGATGACGCTCGCTCGGCCCACGTGGCCGGTATTCGATGCTCGCGCCATAGCGCTCGCAGAGTTCGCGACAAATGTACAGGCCCAGGCCCGAGCCGCGGCTGCGCGTCGAGAAGAAAGGCTCGAACAGGTGGCGCTCGACATCCGGCGTGATCGGCGCGCCGTCGCTGGCCACCGACAGCACCGCCGTCTGCTCGTCGCGCACGGCCAGCCGCAGCAGCACCGCATCGGGCTGCGCGCTGCTGTGGCGCAGCGCGTTGTCAAGCAGGTTGACCAGGATCCGGCGCAGGTGTTCGGGGTCGAAGCTGATCGCCAGCGCCGTCTGCGGCAAGTCGACCCGCAGCCGTGAACCCGCACTCGCGCCCGCGCCCGCATCCAGCGCGACACCCGCGGTCTGCGCCCATTCGTCGACCGTCAGGCGCACCACCGCGCGGGCGTCGACCTCGCGCGGCTCGGCGCCAACCCCGGGGGCGGCCTCGAGCACATCGTCGACGATGCGTTTGAGGCGGTGCACGTTGTCGGCAATCATGCGTGCGAGCTGCTGCTGCGGCGCTGGCATGTCGTCTTCGAGCATCAAGGCATTGGCCTGCGAGATCGCCGCCAGCGGGTTGCGGATTTCATGCGCGATGCCGGCCGAGACGCGGCCCATCGCGGCGAGTTTTTCCTGCCGCAGCCGGGCCTGCGCGGTGCGCACGTCTTCGAGCAGCAGGACACAAAAGTCTTCGTTCGGCGGCCGCCCGGGCTCGACCGCAACCCGGCGCGTAAACCGCACCCGCATGCGCAAGGTGCGGGTCTGGCCATCACCAAAAGACAGCGCCACATCGCGCCCGTCTTCGGGCCAGCTGCGCTCGGCCAGCGCCAGCTCGACGCTCGAGCCAAGTCCCAACCAGGCCGGCCTGGCCTGCAACTGGAAAGGCGCCGCCGGTGCCAGCCCCTGCGAAGACAGCAGCGCGCGCGCCGCCGGGTTGGCCGCGCGCACCCGCAGCCGCTCGTCGACAACGAGCACGCCGTCGGCCATTTCTTCGATGACCAGCCGGTTGAGCTGGGCCTGCTGGCGCGCGAGCTGCAAGCTGCCGCGCGCAGCAATCTCTTCGCGTGCCAGGCGCCCGGCCAGTTCACCGGCAAGCAGTGCAATCACAAACAGGCCGATGCCGCCCAGGCCCGACTGCGCAACCGCGATCACCCCTTCGCCGCTGCCGATCGAAGCGCCCCACGACGTGCCCAGCAGCAACAGCGCCACCGCCGCCGACGTGCCCAACGCGAGCAGCCGCGGCGTCAACACGCCAGACATCAGCACCGGCAATACAAACAGCGCTGCGAAGTTGAAGGTCGCGCCATGTTCGAGCAGGTGGAGCAACGAAAACGCGAGCAGGTCGGCGCCGATCGTCACGACCCATTGCCGGCGGCGCTGCGCGTTCAGCGGTTGCGGCTGCGTCAAGACCTGGAAACGCGGCAGCAGCCAGAGCATCACCGCCTGCACCGCGTACAAGACGCAGACCAGCAGCGCCGCGCTCGAGACCCGGGCCCCGACAACACTGGTCGCGCCCATCGCGACGACCAGGGCCACCCCGACTGCGGCACGCGCAGCAACATAGGTGCGCACGATGCGTGACAGCGCGCCCTCGGTGACGGCATCCCGCGCGCCGTTGCGGTCATCGCCGCTCGCATCGCTTCGGGCACCGCGCAGGGCATCGCTTCGGGCACTACTTCCGGCATCGCTTCCGGCATCGCGTGTGGCGCCACTTCCGGCATCACGCCCAAGCGCCGTACCGCGGTCGCCGATCTCGCTGTCGGCGGCGACCGCCGCGGCGGCCCACTCGGCATCGAACTGCGACGCTCGCGCCCGCGCGTGCGACGCGGCGACCGGGTCGGACGGGTGTCTGTCAACGCGGCGGTCAGTGCGCCGACGGTCGGTCGCCCGGCGGTCGTCGGCGGCCGCCGGCTGCGGCGCCACAAACGCGCCGTCGGGCAGGGTCATTGCTGGTGCGGGCCGGCGACGCGGTGCGCTTCGCCGCAGTAGCTCAGCGTGCCATCGGCAACGGCGTCGCCACGCGGCAGGTGGACGCCACAGTGCGCACATTGCACCATCTGCTGCGCGCCCTTGGCCGCGGTGTCGCCGCCGCTGGTCTTGTCGCCTGCATCGCCTGGCCCTTGGCGCCGGCGCAGGCCGGTAAACAGCCAGACCACCAGCAGCACCACACCCACCAACAGCACGAGTCGAATCATCATCGCCCCTTCAACCGGTCGTGCCGGCGGTCACGCCGACGTACGCCCGAGCAAGACCTCGAGCACAAAGCGGTAGCCCACATAAGCCAACAGCAACACCAGCGCGCCGGCATACAGCCAGCGTGTTGCGCGCTGGCCGCGCCAGCCGCGCCAATGGCGCCCGCCGAGCAGCGTCGCGAAGATCAACCAGCCGAGCATGGACAGCAAGGTCTTGTGGTCCCAGCGCCATTTTGTCGCGGTCACGATACCGAGCACGATGACCACCGACAGCACGGCGAAACCGGCCTGCACGAAGCGGAACGTCAGTCGCTCCAGATGCAGCAGCGGCAGCCCGAAGGCCGCCGCTTCGCCACGCTGGTGGTGGCGCATGCGGCGCTCGGCGGCGTCGAGCAAAAGCGCGTGCAGCACCGCCGCGCCAAACAGGCCGTAGGACGCGACACCAAGCAGCCAGTGCAAGGGCGCCCAGGTCGAGCCGAGCAAGCGCGGCTCGCCGGGATAGACCAAGGCCAGCACCACCGCGGCGGCGCCGATGATCGCCAGCACGCGGCGCACTGAAGGCAGCGGCAGGAAACGGCTCTCGACGGTGTGGACTGCAAGCACCAGGCAGATCGTGAGCGACAGCACCGGCCCGAAGCCGAGACGCACGCCGGCGGCCGGCCCGCCCGAGCCGAAGATCTCGACCCCGAGCAGGGCGGCGTGAGCGGCAACGCCGCAGGGCAAGGCCGCAGCGGCGAAGCGCTCGGTCAGCCGGCCGGGCCAGGCCGCCAGGGCGTAAGCGGCCAGCGCGACCAGCGCCAGCAGCTGTGGCGCCGCGGTTTCCCAAGCCGACGATAGAATCATTCAGACAGTGTACTGACGCCCCCGTGCGACGCCGCAACGCCGCCATCAGTGCACCCACTTCATCTCCACGTCAGCGCGACGCCACCGAACCGCTGCCGCGACCCGGCGCTCCCGAGCCGACGCGGCACTGCCACCTGAGAGCCCCATGGCATCGACCCTGACCGACCGCCTGTCGCGCCTCGTGAAAACGATGCGTGGCCAGGCCCGCATCACTGAAACCAACGTCGCCGACATGCTGCGCGAAGTTCGCGTCGCTTTGCTCGAAGCCGACGTCGCGCTGCCGGTGGTGCGCGACTTCATCAGCCGGGTCAAGGACCAAGCCCTCGGGCAGGACGTCATCGGCTCGCTCAACCCGGGCCAGATGCTGGTCGGCGTGGTGCACAAGGAACTCAGCCGCACGATGGGCGAAGGGGTGTCCGACCTGAACCTCGCGGTGCAGCCGCCGGCGGTGATCCTGATGGCCGGCCTGCAAGGCGCTGGCAAGACCACGACCACCGCCAAGCTCGCCAAACACCTGATCGACAAGCGGCGCAAGAAGGTGCTCACGGTGTCGGCCGACGTCTACCGGCCGGCGGCGATCGAGCAGCTCAAGCTGGTCACCGCGCAGGCCGGTGCCGAATGGTTCCCGAGCACGCCACAGCAAACACCGCGCGAAATCGTGCTCGCCGCGCTCGACCACGCCAAGCGCCACTACGCCGACGTGCTCATCGTCGACACCGCCGGGCGCCTGGGCATCGACGAAGCGATGATGGCCGAGATCAGCGAGCTGCACGCGCTGCTGAGTCCGGTCGAGACACTGTTTGTGGTTGATGCGATGCAGGGCCAGGACGCGGTCAACACCGCGCGCGCATTCAAGGACGCGTTGCCGCTGACCGGCGTCGTGCTGACCAAGCTCGATGGCGATTCACGCGGCGGCGCGGCGTTGTCGGTGCGCCAGATCACCGGTGTGCCGAT
>JANOKR010000127.1:0-2320 GCA_031419315.1 Betaproteobacteria bacterium | reverse complement strand
GATTTCGCAGGGCCGACTGCTTATCTGCTTGCCGAAGAGGTGCTCGAGCCGGGCTCACAGCGCGCGTTTTCGCTGCATGCCGACGGCAACGGGGTGCGCCTGCGCCTGGCCGGCGAGCCGGCGCTTGCGACCCCGGCGCTGCGCCTGGATGGCGCGGCACCGCAGCCGCAGTTGGCGGCGCTTGAAGTCGTCGGCAGTGAACTGGCCGGCGCAGTGGCCGGGAACATGCTGCCGATGGCCGACGTCGTTAGGCTGCTGCCAGCACTGCGCCTTTTGCAGCTGCAAACGCCAGAAGCTGTGACCCTGCAGCTGATCTCGCTGCGCGAGTTTGCGCAAGCGCAGCCGCTGTACACCGCGCAACCCGACGGCGCCTTGCGCGACCGCGTCAGCGGCGTCGCCTACCGCGCCGACCACGCCACCGGCTTCTACACCAGCACCGCGGGCGACCGCCTCTCGCCCGGCTTCATCGTCGGTGTGGGCTTGCGCAACTACACCAAGATTTTCAGCGAAGGCAAATTCCGCGAACCCTTCATCAGCGTCTTTGTCTGGACGGTGACCTTCTCTGCGTTGAGCGTTTTTGTCGCTGCGGCGCTGGGCATGCTGCTCGCGGTGCTTCTCAACTGGGAAAGCCTGGCCGGCAAGGGCGCTTACCGCCTGGTGCTGTTCCTGCCCTACGCCGTGCCCGGCTTCATCTCGATCCTCGTTTTCAAGGGCCTGTTCAACCAGAACCTCGGCGAGATCAACCTCATCCTCAACGGCCTCTTCGGCATCCGCCCGGCCTGGTTTTCAGACCCGCTGCTGGCCAAGACGATGCTGCTCATCGTCAATGTCTGGCTCGGCTTCCCGTACATGATGGTGCTCTGCTCTGGGCTCATCAAATCGATCCCCGCGGACCTGTATGAAGCCTCGGCGCTGGCCGGCGCCGGGCCGCTGACCAACTTCTTCAAGATCACGCTGCCCTTGATCACAAAGCCGCTGATGCCGCTGCTGATCTCAGCATTCGCTTTCAACTTCAACAACTTCGTGCTCATCTCCTTGCTCACTGGCGGGCGGCCGGACCAGGTTGATTCGACAATGCCCGCCGGCACCACCGACATCCTGGTTTCGTACACCTGGCGCATCGCTTTCCAGGACAGCGACCAGCAGTTCGGCCTGGCCGCAGCGATCTCGACGGTGATCTTTGTCATCGTCGCAGCGATCACGCTGGTACAGATGCGCTTGACCAAGCTCAACGACGGCGCCAAAGCAGGCTGAACCACGATGGCCATCGTGCAACCCCGATCGCAACGCTGGCGCCTGCTGCTCGCGCATGCCTTTTTGCTGCTCTTGTGCGCGGCAGTCGTCTTCCCGTTTTTGATCGTGCTCTCGGTCTCGCTGCGGCCGGGCAACTTTGCCAGCGGCTCGATCGTGCCGGCTTCGATCAGCCTGGAACACTGGCGCTATGTGCTCGGCATGCCCACGCCCGGCCCCGACGGCGTGCTGCGCATCCCCGATCTGCCGGTGCTCGGCTGGTTGTGGAACTCGGTCAAGGTCGCTGCGCTGTCGGGCGTCGTGACGCTGCTGCTGTCAACGACCGCGTCGTATGCACTCGCGCGGCTGCGGTTCCGCGGCCGCCGACAGTTGCTCACCGGGCTGATGCTGATGGAGATGTTCCCCGCGGTGCTGGCCCTCGTCGCGATCTACGCGATCTTCGACCGCATCGGCGTCGCCTTCCCGGCGATCGGCCTGAATTCACACTGGTCGCTGGTGCTGGCCTACTCCGGCGGCATCGCGATGCATGTCTGGACGCTCAAAGGTTATTACGACACCCTGCCGGCCGAGATCGAAGAGGCGGCGCGCGTCGACGGCGCCAGCCCCTGGCAGGCCTTCCGGCTGGTGCTGCTGCCGATGGCCCTGCCGATCCTGGCGGTGGTCTTCATGCTCGCCTTCATCGGCGCGATCATCGAATACCCGGTCGCGTCGGTGCTGCTCACCCAGCAGGACCAGCTCACGCTGGCGGTCGGCGCCAAGCTCTTTGTGCATGAACACAATTTCCGCTGGGGCGACTTCGCCGCGGCCGCGATCCTGTCGGCCCTGCCGATCACAGCCGTATTCCTGCTCGCCCAGCGCTGGATGATTGCTGGGCTGGCTGCCGGTGGGGTCAAAGGTTAGGCTGCGCTGCCGGTTGCGGCGGGTTGCTGCGGGCCGAGGTGGGCTGCGGCGGGCCGAGCCTGCAGCCCGGTTGTGGAGCCACTCCAGTGGATCAGCCCGCGCGGCAGGGCGGCGGCGGCGCTCAGCGTTCTCCGGCCCACGCTCGCGGGGGTATGCCTTTGGCGGGGTT
>JANOKR010000126.1:0-14225 GCA_031419315.1 Betaproteobacteria bacterium | reverse complement strand
TCGAAGTTGCCGGTGCGTTAGCGGTGGGCCTGTATGCCGGCATCGCGCCGGCGGTCGGCGTCTCGGTCATCGACCTCAACACCGAGGCCTTTATCGGCAGCGGCGCCGTGGTGCGCGCGGTTGACGATATCAAGGTCGATGCGCATGCTGACGAAAACATCCTGGCCATCGGCATTGCGGTGGGTGGTGGCATCGCCGGTGTCGCCGGTGCCGTCACAGTGCCGGTGATCGACAACACGACCAGCGCCTATATCGGCAGCGGCGCGGTCGTCAGCGCGGGTGCGCAGGTCGCGGTGACGGCGTCGGACAACACCAAGATCCTGGTCGTCTCCGGCGCCGGCGGTTTTGGCGTGGCCGGCATCGGCGCGTCGGTGGGCGTGATGTCGATGACGAAGTCGACGAATGCCTTCATCGGTAGCGGCGCGGTTGTCGACGCCAAGGGCAATGGCAACGGCGTTGCCGGTGTGCTCGACGGCACCGCCAATGGCACGGCCAGCTTCGGCACCACCACCGCCGCTGGCGTGATCGTGCAATCGACTTCACGCGAAGACGTGACCCATGTCGCCATTGCCGCCGGGGGCGGTGTCGCCGGCATCGCTGGCGGGATCGCGGTGACCCTGGTCGACAGCGACACCAAGGCCTGGATCGACAACAACGCGCAGATCAACCGCAGCAACGACAACAGCGGCGCGTCGGTCTTGCAGGATGTGATCGTGCGTGCCGGCAACCGGGTCGACACCTTCTCATTTGCCGGCGCCGTAGCGGGCGGCTTTGTCGGCATTGCCGGCGCGGTCGACGTCGGCAGCATCAAGAACGATACCGCGGCGTTCATCAAGGGCGGCGCGTCGGTGGCCGCGCGCGGCAACGTCGTCGTCGGTGCGCACCACCTGAGCGAAAACGAGGGTTACACGATCTCCGGCGCGGGCGGTTTTGTCGGCGCCGCGGCGGCGATCTCGGTCTGGTCGCTCGGCACGCCGCTGTCGAGCAACTACCAAAACAGCCAGGGTGGCAACCTCAACGCTTTCAGCGCCAACGGCGGCAACCCGCAGAACCAGGCTGCCGACCAGGGCGGCGCGCGCACCAACGAGGTCGGCAGCCAGCTTGGCGGCTACAGCCAGGGCAATACCAACGACAACAAAACCAGCGCCAACGAGCGGCTGGCCGGCATCGGTAAATCGGCGCAGACGGGTTTGACGACCAAGGCGCCGAGCAGCGCCAGCCTGCGCAACATCATCGCCAGCAACGTCGCGCCGGCGGGCACGCAGGCCTATATCGAAGGCGGCGCTTTTGTCTCGGCGGCCAACCACATCATTGTCGAAGCCAGGGACGTGAGCAACGTCAGCTTTGCCGTTGGTGGCGGAGGTGGCGGTTTTGTCGGCATCGGCGTGGCGGTAGGTGTGCTGAGCATCGCCAACAACGCCCGCGCGTCGGCTGGCGGCACACTCGAAGCCGGCGGCCAGATCATCGTCAACGGCGAATTGGTCGAAACCATCGGCCAGACCTCGTTTGCTTTTGGCGGCGGATTTGTCGGCCTCGGCGCGTCGGTCTCGGTGGTCACCGACAAGAGCACATCCCAAGCTTTCATTGCCGATGGCGCGGCGATCAACAACGCTTCGTCGGTCTCGATTTTTGCCAACAGCAACCAGGCATTTGATGTCGATACCGACGGCGTCAGTGTCGGTGCGGTGGCGGTCGGCGCGTCGGTGAGCAGTGTCTCGGTGGGCAACGCCAGCGCCACCGACAACTACGCCGGCATTGGTGCCAATGCCCGCATCGGCCAGGGCACCGGCAGCGTCGGCAATATCACCGTGCAGGCGCGCTCGCGGGTGCATCTCGACCAGAACACCTGGGCGATGGCCGGTGGTGTTGTCGGCCTGACCTTCAACTTCGCCTTCTCCGACGTCAACCCCGATGTCCGCGCGACCATTGGCGACGGCAGCCGGATCAACAGCACCGGCGCGGTGAAGGTCTTCGCCAGTACCGACCACAACGCCGATACCGAGTTGTTTGGACTTTCGGTGGGTGCGTTTGCCGGCGGTGTGAACCTCACGCGGGCGCAGCTCGACGCGACGGTGTTTGCCTACGCGGGGGGTGAGATCACGGCCGACAACGTGAGCATCGTCGCCGGGCACAATGTTGATCCGGTGTCGCTGCAGGCGATCCACCAGGCGGCCGGCGGCGGCATCCGTGGTGCGTATGCCACCACTGAGGCGCCTTCGGTCGGCCTGGCGACGACCAACGCGTCTTTTGCGAATGCGCTGTCCACCGCCGACGTCCATGCCGCTGTCGGCGCCGGCGCGGTATTCAACGTCGCCAGCACGGTCAGCGTACGCGCCAGCGGCATCCAGCAGAGCCGCGCCAGGGGCATCGCCTTCAGCGCCAACGTCGTCGGCATGGGCTTGCTCAATGTCACCAGCACCGCGTCGGGCGAGGCGCGTGCCTCGGTCGGCAATGGCGCCAACATCAGGGCCGGCAGCGCGCTGGTCGAGGCCAATGGCATCGACCACGCGTTTTCCGACAACGACTCGACAAGTTTTTCGCTGCTTGGCAGCTTGGGTTTCAGCATCTCACGGTCCACCGTGAAGCCGACCGTCGCCGCGCGCGTGGGTGCCGGGGCACGGCTTGACGTCACAGGGCAGCTGAGCCTGCGCGCCAACAGCATCACCGATGGTGACGCCAGCGCGAGCCGGCTCGGGGCTTCGCTGGGTGTGGATTTCGGCATGATCATCGGCGACTCCAACGTGACGCCGACGGTCAGCGCGATGGTCGAGTCCAGCGCCGCGAACCCGACCACGGTGAATGCCGGCAGCGTCAGCATCGAAGCCAAACATGGCTCGCCGGTGTCGCTGTCAGACGGCACGCTGGCCAGCGTCGGCAGCGACTTGCTGACGACAGTCGCGCCGCATGGCCTGGCCACCGGCGACCGCATCACCTACATCACCAACGGCAATACACCGATTGGCGGCCTCGTGGCCGACCGCTCCTACGGCGTGATCGTGCTCAACGACACCGTGGTCCAGCTTGGCAGCCCCTTTGTCAGCACCGATGTCAACGACGGTTTCGACACCATCCGGTTTGCGACCCAGCATGGGCTGAAGACCGGTGACCGGATGGAATACGGGCACAGTTTTCTCGGCAATGCCGGGCCCATCGGCGGGCTGTTCAACAACCAGGATGTCTACGTTCGCGTCATCGATTCGCTGACCGTCAAGCTCGGCACCTCGCTGGCCCAGGTGCAGGCCGCATTGAAGCCCTTCGCGCCCGCCGCGGTGGACACCGCGAGCAATGTTTTCACGGTCACCAGCCACGGTTTCACCGACAACCTCGCGGTCACCTACCGCGGCCCGCGCTCGGCGGCTTTCAACGGGTTTGCGGTCGATCAGGACGCTGACAAGATTGCAGTCGGCCCGGCCCCCAACGGCAATGATTTCCAGACCGGCGACCGCGTCACTTACACCGTCAGCGGTGTCGGCAACAAACCGGCGGTGGCGATCGGTGGCCTCGGCAATGGCGGCAGCTATTACGTGTTGCGGGTGGATGCCGAGACGATCAAGCTGTCGACGACGGTCGTCGATGCGGCAGGCAACGGCGGCACCTATGTGAACCTGGTGCGCAGCGCCGGCGCCGACCAGTCGCTGCACCGGCTCACGCGCTTTGGCGAGAAGGTCATCACCGGACTCGAGGACGGTCGCACCTATTACGTCGACCGGCTCGACGCCAACACCTTCACGCTCGCTGCGTCGGTCGGCGGCGCGGTGATCGACGTCAACACCACCGGCGTTGCCGGCACGCAGTACATCGGCGTCGAAGGCATCGACCTCGCCGGCGGCGGGGTGATCGGCCAGCAGCACCTGACACACATTCTCAGCGGTGGCCTGGTCGCCACCCAGCGCCTGGCCGGCGCCGGCGGGATGATTTCCGCGCCCGATCAATACGGCATCGATGGCATCGCCTACGCAAATGCGATCGGGCCGTCGTTTGCACTGCTGGTGGCCGCTGTCGGGGCCTACGCCGACGTGAACGTCAAACCCGACGTGGATGCCGGTGTCGGCGACGGCGCGCGGATCACGACGGTCGGCGACCTCTCGATCAAGGGCGAGACCTACGGCAACGCGCAGGCCTTTGCCGGTGCCACGGCCTATGCCTTCCTCGGCGGCCTGGGATTTTCCGGTGTGCGCATCAACCTGCACCACAACACCCAGGCCACCGTGGGCGCCGGGGCGGCCCTCGAGGCCGGTGGTGATATCGCGGTCTGGGCCGAAAACCGGCATGTCGCGACGGGTGAGTCCTACGCGGGTGGTGGCGCGGCCGGGATTGCGGTGACAGGCACCAAGGCCGTGATCGAAGCGCTGCCGGTGACGCTGGCCAATATCGGTGCCGGCGCCAACCTGCATGCCAAGGGCGACATCGCGATCAGTTCGCGCATGGGCGCCAAGGGCGCGATCAAGTCCGATTCATGGGCCTATGCCGGGCTCGGCTCGGGCGGTTATGCCGAGTCCTACTGGGCCATCGGCGGCGCGGCGAACGACTTCAGTTCGGCGCCGATCAATACGACCGTCAACCTCGATGCCAACGCTTTCCTGCGCGCCGAGGGCGACCTGTCGCTGTACGCGGTGGTCTCCGACACCGACATCGAAACCCGCGCGCAGTCTTCTGCGGCTTCGGCCTTCTACTCCGACCCGGATGCCGAAGCGCGCACGCTGGTCAATACGATCGCGCTGGTCACCGCCAAGCCCGGCGCCGTGGCGATCGGGGTCAACAATCTTGATGCGGTGGCGCGGCACACCGATGTCGGCATGTACACCAATGCCTATGCCGAAGGTGGCAGCGCGTTTGGTGCACCCGACGCCGACGCCTGGGGCATCCAGCGATATCTGTCGCGCGTGATCACTGACGACGGCTCGGCCTTCGGCAGTGAAGACCTGCAGGTCGGCGCGATGATCCTGAGCCCGAAAAACAACGTCTACCAGGGCGCGCCGGGTTTTTCGCTCAACGTCTTCGACGACCGTGGCGACGTGCATCCGGAATGGACCCTGAACCGCCACATCACCTACAACGGTGACGTGATCCTGCTTTCGGCGCCGACGCCCAAGCTGCTGGTCGATGCCACCGGCAACATCGCGATCGCCGAAGGCGTGAGCGTGGTCAACGAGCCGACCCGGGTCGTCGTCAACAACCTGAGCAACAACGGCAATGCCGGCAAGGCCTCGTTCGAGGTCTTTCCGATGTCGGTGAACGGTGCGCCGCGTTATGGCCGCATCGACGGCGACCAGGGCACGGTGATCGTGCGCCACACCTGGGAGACGGTCGAGCTGACCAACCTGTCGGCCAAAGACCTTTTTGTCAACGCGATCGACCCGATCGACCGCAGTGGCCGCGCCAAGGTGTCGATCAATGCCGACGAAAATGAATACCGCTTCGACATCGCGCACGAATACGCGCCGACGCGCATCGAGATCGCCAACCTCGGCGGCTCGGGCAGCCCCGACATCATCCTCAACGGGCTGATCGACAACCCGATCGGCACCACCCGGGTCGTCAACCTGCGCAGCGATGTGCTCGGCTCCCAGAACGCCAAAATCCGGTCGAACCGGTTGGTCATCGAAGCCGCGGGCAATATCGGCCAGACCCCGCCAATCACCCTGGGCGCGCTGCAGTTCGGCCGCCTCGATATCGAACTGGTCCAGAGCGAAGGCCGCGAGACGGCGATGGACACCACCAGCGGCGCCTACCAGGCGCTGCGTCTGCGCGGGATCGATCGCGATCCGGCCGGCGGCCTCTTCGAGTTGAAGCTGAACACGCTGCAAGCCGGCAGCGATATCGACCTATTCGTGCTGCCGACGCTGGAGCAATTGCAGATCGCCAACGCGCCGGGCGGTTTTGTCGTCGACGTGTCCGAGTGGCGGCCGACGGTGGACATCCTCTACGGTGACGGCAACCCCGACACCAACCCCTACGGGCGCACCACCGCGCCCTATGTCGACCACTACAAACCCGACGGCGGCGGGCCGGCGCTGGTGGTGCCGGTGAGTGTTTTCGGCACCGGCAATACGCAGGTCAATACCCATGTGCGGGTGGGCTTGATGAAGGCCGGCGGCAACGTCATCTTCCTGGCCAGTTTTGGGCCGACACGCATCGACCTCACGGCGAACACCAACCTCACCGGCCTGGGCCGCATCGACGCCTACACCAATGGCGAGATCATCCTCACCGAGACCGAAGGCGACCTGCGTGCCGGCTCGATCATTTCGACGCTGAACAACGTGACGCTGTATGCGGCCGCCGGCATCGTCGATGCGCAGGGCGACGCTGCCGCCGATGTCAGCGGCAATCGGCTCGTGCTGATTGCGCAGGCCGGCCCGATCGGCTCGTTCCAGAACGACGTCGAAATCAACAGCGCGTTGACTGCGGCCGCCGACGTTTTTGCCACCTCGACCACCGACCTCTATCTGCACGAACTCATCGGCAGCCTGGTCATTGACCAGGCCATCGCCGGCAGCGGCGACTTGCGCCTGACGACGATGGACAGCGCCAGCGCCGGCGAGGACATCATCATCGCTGCCGGCAAGATCGTCAGCGCCGTCGGCGGCTCGATCACCTTGCAAGGTGCTGACTCGCTGCTCATCGGCGGCAGCGTGCTGGCCTTTGCGAACCTCTTTCTCGCCGTCGACCACCGCAATGCCGACCGCGGCTTCGGCGTCAGTGCCGTCACGCTGCGCAACGGCACGGTGCAGGCCGCACGCATCACGATGCGCGGTGACGAAGACGACGACACCTTGGATGCCGGCGATCTGCCGATCGCGGTGGTGGCCTACGGCTACGGCGGCGCCGACCAGATCTTTGGCGGCACGCAGGCCGACCACCTTTATGGCGGCGAAGGTGCCGACCTGATCAGCGGCGGAAGCGGAGCCGACCTGATCATTGCCGGCGGTGGCATCGGCGACGTCCTGCTCGGCGGTGAAGGCGATGACCTGATCTACGGCTCGGCCGACGGCGGTGCGTTCGACCTCAATTTCGACGACACCACGCGATTCGGCGACAGCATCGACGGCGGTGACGGTGACGACCAGATTCACGGCCTCGGTGGCGCAGACGATATCGTCGCCGGTGATGGCGTGGACTATGTCGATGCGGGCGACGGCGCCGACCGGGTGCAGGGCGGCCGTGGTGCCGACCTGATTTACGGCCACCTCGGCAACGATTTGATCTTTGGCTACCAGATCGTTGGCGACAGCGACGACCGCGCCGAAGATGTGCTGCACGGCGAATGGGGCGACGACTTCGTGGTCGGCGGCGACGGCCGCGATGTCATCGACGGCGGTTCCGGCGACGACAACATCGCCGGCAACGGCGGCGACGACCTCTTGCGTGCCGGCCCTGGCGTCAACACGGTCAGCGGCGGCGACGGCGAAGACCTGCTCTACGGCAGCCAGGACGGCGCCGACAACATGAACGGCGGCGCGGGCCGCGATCGGCTGTTTGGTTATGCCGGCAACGATGTGCTGCGCGGCGCCGCGGGCGACGACAGCATCGAAGGCGGCGCCGGCGACGACCTTATCGAAGGCGGCTCGGGTGCCGACTTGCTTGTCGGTGGCACGAACAACGACACGCTGTATGGCCACAGCGCCAGCGGCATCGACGACGACAACGCGGTCGATGTCATCTTCGGCGACCTCGCCGGTGCCGACACCGCGGGCGCCGGGCGTGACCGCCTCGTCGGCGGCCTCGGCAACGACCTGCTGTACGGCGAAGGCGAAGACGACGATATCGCCGGCACGGCCGGCTTCGAGCAAAACGAAACCAGCGGCGCCAGCGGCAACATCATCAACTTCGGCAACCCTGGCGACAGCGCTGGTTTTGTCAATGCGCCGGTGGCCACACCAGCGCCGCCGCTGCTGCCCGTGGACTACGGCATGGCGCGGGCCGGCGCCAGCCTGCCCGAAGGCTCGGCCCAACGCGGTCGCTGGGGCAGCCTGTCAGGCGCGGCCACCGAAGACGGCTTGTCTGGCACCGGCGGGCTGTCCACCGACCCCGCGGTGGTGGTCTCGCCTGGCGGCGGCGCCTATGTCGCCTGGGTCGATACCCGCAGCGGCAACCCGCAGATCCTGGTCGCGCGCACCGTCAGCGGGGGTTGGTTCGGGCCCGCCGGCAGCGCCGGCGGTGATGCGCTGGGGGCCGGTGTCTCGTCGAACGTGAACGCCGCATTCGCGCCGAGCATCGTGCTCGACGGCAGCGGCGCGCCCATCGTGGCCTGGATCGCCGACCATGTTGGCAGCCAGAGCGATGTTCGTGTGGCGCGTTTCAACAGCGGCAGCGGCCAATGGGAAGCGCTGGGCACCTCGCTTGGACTGACCGGCATCTCGGGCACCGGCAGCGCCGCCGACGTCAAGCTGGTGATGACCGCTGGCGGTGTCGTCGCGGTCTGGCTCGACGGCACGCCAGGCGCGCAGCGCATCTACGCGCGCCAGTTCAGCGCTGGCGCCTGGGTCGAAATCGGCGCCGGCTCGGCCAGCGTCAATGGCTTGGGCGGTGGCACGGTCGCCGCCAATGTGCGTGACATCACGGTCGCCAGCGATGGCACGCGCATCGCGCTGGCCTGGAGCCAGATGGACGGCGGCAGTCTGCGCCAGATTTACTTGCGCGAGTTCAGCGGTGGCACCTGGAACGCGCTGTCGGGTTCAGCCAGTGGCACCGGGGTCAGCGGCATCGCCGACCCCGGCCTGGCCGGCAGCGTGGCGCACAGTGCGCAGCCGACTGTCGCTTATTTCAACAGTCAGCTGTTTGTGGCCTGGCAAGGCTATTCCGACCAGGGCGCAACGGTTGCGGTGGCGAGCTTTGCGACGAGCGCGGCGCGCACGCTGGCGCTGGTGAATGCCTTCGGCCTGCCCGAATTGCCGTCGTCGCCGCAGCTCACTGCCGGTGGTGACTCGCTGCGGCTGGTCTGGCAGCGCACGCCACTCAGCCTGGCGGGCACCGACATTTACGCGCGGCGCTTCGATGGTGTGAGCTTCGAGCAAGAAGTGGCGGGCGAAGCGTCGCCGGGGGGCATCAGTGCGTCCGGTGGCAAGACGATGAAGGTCGTCGCGGCGACCGACTCGAACGGCCGCAGCACCGTGGTCTGGCAGGACGCGATCACCGGCCAGCCGGAGGTCTTTGCGCGCTGGATGAGTGCGACCATCGACCGCAAGTTCACGGCAGCTGGCGCGGGTGCGGTGCAGGCGATCCTCGACGCGAATGACCTTGGCGCTGGCGACGTGATCATCGTCTCTGGCGACGTTGTCGGCGATATCGTCATCGCCGCCAATGACAGTGGCGTGGCGATCATCGGCGCCGACCGTTCGCAGATCATTGGCTCGATCATCGTCCAGGCCGGTGCCAGCAACGTGCTGCTCGAGCGCCTGACCGTAACCGGTGACGTCACGGTGCAAGGCCCGACCGGCTTCACGCTCACCGAATCGAAGATCGGCTCGTTGATCCTGGCTGGCAGCGACAACGCACAGGTCACCGCCAACCGCATCAACGGCAATCTGCGTGTGGTTGGCGCCGTGATCGGCGCGACCATCGACCACAACCGCATCCTCGGTGGTGGCATCACCGTCGAAGACCTCTTCGGCGGCGCGAGCAACCTGACGATCAGCCACAACACCATCAGCGGCGCCGGCACCGGCATCAGCCTGGGGGTGCCGGCGTCGGGCCGCATCCGCGACAACCTCATCAGCAGCACCGGCACCGGCTTGAATATCGGCGCGATCTTCACCGGCCTGATCGACGGCAACCGCATCAGTGGCGCCAACAACGGCATCGTTTATGGCGCGAATGCAGCGCTGGCCAACAACGTCGTATTCGGCAACGCGGTGGGCATCCGCACAACCCACGGCGGCCCCAGCGTCGGCTTGGGGTTCATCGCCGGCTCCGGCATCAACGAGGTGCGCGGCAACATCACCGGCATCGTCGCCGTCGATGCGCAGTTCCAGCGCCAGCATGTGATCGGCAACCAGACCGGGGTCAGCGGTAGCGGCACCATCGGCGGCCTGTCGCTAGCCACCGCCAACGTGATCGAGAACAACGCGCTCGGCATCAACGCATTCACCGGCACGGTGCAGTACAGCCGGCTCGCCGGCAACGGCATCGGCATCAATGTCACGCCGGTCATGAACGGCCTGAAGGTCTGGCACAACGTGATCCACGGCAGCGCCACCACCGGCATGCTGATCTCTGGCGCCAGCGACATCCGCATCTACCAAAACACTTTCCATGCGCCCGCGGGCGACAACATTCGCCTGCATGGTGGTGCTTCCAACGTCGAGATCCAGGGCAACATCCTGTGGGCCGAGGCCGGCTACGACATCTATGTCGCCAACGATTCGCAGCGCGGGTTCTTCAGCGACTACAACAACCTCTACGCCTCGCGCGCCGGCAAGGTTGGTTACTGGACAAAAGACTTCGTCGACGTGCTCGACTGGCAGGCCGACATCGCCCGCTTCGACCTGCACTCGATCGGCGCCACCATCACCAACCCGGGCTGGGCGCGGCCGCAATTCATGGACGCCGCGCGCGCCGACTACCGGCTGTTCCAGGTGGTTGGTGGCCAGCGTTTCAGCAGCCCCGATGTTGATGCATCGAATGTGCTCATCGACCAGTCGGTGCCGCCGCACTACAACAACCTGATCAACAACAGCGGCTTCGAAAACGGCCTGCTCGGCTGGGTCGTCAGCAACGGCGGTGCGCTCAAGGACAGTGCGCCAGTGGCCTACGAAGGCAGCCAGTACTTCAACGCCGGCTCGGTGGAGCAGGGTTTCGCTGAACAGAGTATCAACCTGCTCGCGCGTGGGTTCACGGTCGCGGAAATCGACGCTGGCCTGCTCGACCTGGCGTTTGGTGGCCGCGTCCGTGCAGCGACCGAAGCGCCGCGCGATGCCGGCAGCGTCTCGCTGATTTTCCTCGACGCTGCTGGCGAAGAAATCCGCCGCCAGGCGGTGGACGCGCAAAACGCCGACGCCCGCTGGGAGCTTGTTGGCGACCGCGTCTCCGCGCCAGTCGGTGCGCGGTTTGCGGTCTTGCGCTTCGACGCCGACCGCAATGCTGGCGGCAACGCCGATGTCTGGTTCGACAGCGGTTTTGTGGTGCGTGTCAGCGATGGCTACATCCCCGACCTGGGTGCTTATGGTGCTGGCACGCACGAAGCCGCCACCGACCTGACACCGCGCATCGAACTCAAGTTCCCCGACCTCTACACCGACTGGGAAAAGAACGAGCCGTTGCCGATTCGTTGGGTGACGACGAACAACACCAGCAACTCGCCGGTGCGGGTTGACCTGTTGCAAGACACGGCAGATGGCCCGCAACTGCTGATCAATATCGCGGCGGCCACGCCCGACGATGGCAGCCTGTTCTGGATCCCGGCGAACAGCGGCCTCAATTTCAATACCAAGAACATCCGCATCCAGGTCTCGCTGGTCGAGCGGCCGGCGGTCATCGACCGCGCGCAGGAAACCTTCGCGGTGCCCGAGGACGGACAGAACTACTACGTCGACAACAACCTCAATCTCGGTGACGAATACACCCCGGCTGCGATCGGCGACAACCGCCATACCGGCAAGACCCCGCTGGTGCCCAAGCCGAACCCGACCAACGTCTTCCGCGCCTACGACCTCAAAGCCGGCGACACGGTTTTTGTCGATACCGGCGACTACCCGATGATCGACCCGGTCGGCGTGTCGGGCAGCAACGACGTGAGCCTGCTCGTCGGCCCGGGCATGGGCCGAGATGAAGGTTTTGCGATCACTGGCCCGCTCGACACCAGCCTCATCGCGCGCCTGTTCCCGGCGATCCCCGGCGACCGCTCGCGGGCGCTGATCGACTTGAACGACGCCGACTTCGTCACCGTGCGACACCTGACGCTCGAGAACGCGCAGCGTGGCATCTACACCTATGGCGGCTCGGACAGCTTCACCGCGTCACACATCACCGCCAGCGGCCATGTGCTGCAGGGGTTTTCAATCGCCACGACATCGCCGTTTGGCGACTTCGACCGCCTCGTCGCGCTGAACAACGGCGCCGGCGGCGTCGTCATCAGCGGCTCGATCCGTTCGTTGAGCAACTCGCTGGCGCAGGGCAACACTGCCGACGGCTTCAACATCACCGGCACGCTGGTCAGCGCGACCGACAATATCGCGCGCAACAACAGCGATTGGGGCTTCCAGTTCAGCCAATCCGGCGGGGCCAAGATCCAGCGCAACGAGGCCAGCGCCAACCGCGCCGGCATCACGGTGAGCAACCAGATTGCCGTTGATACGCTGGTCGGCGACACGAACCTCGCCGCCGGCAATGGCAACCGCGTCTTCAACAACCGCGACGGCGGCATCTACGCCTATTACGGTGCGGTGGTCGCCGGTAACACCGTCTACGGCCACACCACGGCCAATGCCTGGGGCATCTACGGTTACAGCGGCATCTCGATCCTGTCGAATGTGGTCTTTGGCAACACCTGGGGTGTCTACGGCTGGTTCAGCCGCATCGATACCAACCGCTCTTACAACAACACGCAGGACGGCGTCCGGTCCGAGAACAGCGATGTCGCTGGCAACGTGGTCTATGGCAATGCGGTGGGCCTGCGCTTCAGCGAGTACTACAACCAGGCCCGCACTGCGCGCAACAACCTCGTCTACGCCAATACCGCGGCGGGTGTGCTGATCGGCGGCACCGCACAGGCCTTCATCAACAACACCGTCTACCAGACGGTGGGTGATGCGGTGCGCGTGGCGAATGCCACCAACACGACGATCGTCAACAACGTCATCGTTGCCGACAGCGGCTATGCGATCAGCGTCGCGTCCGACAGCCAGGTGGGTTTTGTCTCCGACTACAACCTGTTCGTCCGCGGTGGCGGTGGCGCGCTCGGCCAATGGCAGGGTGTTGATCGTGGCACGCTGGCGTCCTGGCGCGGGGCGTCGTTTGCCGACCTGAACAGCCTCGTCGCGAACCCGCAGTTTGTCGACGCCGCGGGTGGTGACTTCCACGAGCGCAGCGCCTACGGCGGTTTTGTCGGCGGCAGTGGCCTGGCGCCGCAGCTCGATGGCGGCACCGGCCTGCCTGCAATGGTGGCCCCAGGTGCGCTGACCAGTGGCGTGCAGTCTCCCGTCGTCGATCGCGGCCGCGCCAGTGACGCCTTCGTCAACGAGCCGGCGGCGAATGGCGGCTATATCAACATCGGTGTCTACGGCAACACCGCGCAGGCAGCGCGCAGCCCGAACCAGTACATCACGATCCTCAACCCGAACGGGGGCGAGCGGGTCGGCCAGGATTCGGCGGTCGAAATCCGCTGGCGTTCATTTGGTTTCATCGGCAACGTCGACATCGCTTTCCGCGGCGGCGCGGTGGGCGCGTTCACGGCGCTGGGCAGCAACGAAGCGAATGACGGCAGCTTCAACTGGCTCGTCGATGGCGCCACCTACGCCGCGGGCAACGACTACGAGATCCGCATCACCTCGGTCGATACGCCGGCGATCAGCGACCTCACTGACACCACCTTTGCGGTCATCGCGCCGATCACGTTTTACTACGTCAACGACGGCGCGCTGACTGGCGACGAATACACCACCGCGATCGGCAGCGACGCCAACGACGGCCTCTCGCCCGATCAACCCAAGGCATCGATCCGCGGCGTGCTGGATGCGTATGACCTGAAGCCGGGTGATGTGGTGCTGGTCGATACCGGTCGCTACACGCTGGGCACCAATATCTTCGTCAGCGAGCAGGACAGCGGCGCGGTGATCCGCGGTGCGCTGACCCACGACACCGTGCTCGACCGTGCCAACAAGAACACCGGCGCGTATGTTTTCGAGCTACAGGGGGTCGACGACCTCAGCCTCGAGAACCTGCACATCACCGGCGCGGTCGGTGGTGTTTTTGCGGCGAACAATATCAACAGCGACCGCATCAGCGTGCTGGACAGCAGGATCTGGGACAACTCCGGGCGCGGGATTTATGCGCTGGGCACGAACGACGACTGGGTCGTCAGCGGCAACCTGATCCAGTACAACACCGGCGGCGGGGTTCGGCTGGACGGCACCGACGTGTTGATCGAAGGCAACGACCTGTCGCGCAACGGCGGTTGGGGCGTCGAGGTTTATGGCGCGCGTGCTCGGGTGCTCGACAACACCGTTTACTCCAACAGCCAGGGCCTGCACAGCAGTGTCAACCTGGGCTTTGCCAACCGCGCGCTG
>JANOKR010000125.1:0-10070 GCA_031419315.1 Betaproteobacteria bacterium | reverse complement strand
CCGTTGGTGCCGGCGCCGGCGAAGCCGATGCTCGCAACATCGCCGATCGGGTTGCCAGCGGCATCCACGAGCGGGCCGAAGCCGGTGATCCTCAGAGAGTCGCCGTCGATATCGGCGTCGTTGGCCAACAGCGTCGCGATCGGGATCGAGATCACGCTGTCCTCCTGGCCGTTGAAGAGCCCGTCCGCGCCGGCCGTCGGCGCGTCGTTGACCGGGCGCACGATCACCCGCGCCGTCGCGGTCGACTGCCGCCCGCTGCCGTCGGCGACGGTGTAGTCAAAGAAGGCGTCGCCGTTGAAATCGGGCCCGCCCAGGAAGGTCACTGAACCGTCACCCTGCAGCACCGCCGTGCCGTGGCGGGCGTTGCCCACCGCGACGATGACCAGGCTCGCATCCGGCGTCTCGGTATCGTTGTCGGTCAGTCGCGTGGCAGCGATGTTGTAGGCAACATCCTCATCGGCCCAGCGGATGAGGTCGTTGATGGCGTTGAAGCGGTCGTCGCGGGTGCGTGCCTCGATATCGTCGCGCCCCCACTGCGTGCCATCGCCGAAGACGATGAGTTCGATGCCGCTGCCGATGTTGGGCTCCGTGCCGGTGCCAGCAAAGTGGCCGGCCACGGTGATCGTATCGATCAGGAAGCCGGCGCCCTTTTCGAGTTCGACCAGCAGGTCGTCACCGCGCCGCACGAGGCCGACATCGGCGACGCGCACTTCGGCAGCGAGCACCAGGCGATCGGTATCGGCGGCGTCGCCGATGTCCGTCACGATGTCGTCGCGGGAACCGAAGCCGAAGTGGTAGTCGTCGGAGCCGCCGGCGCCGGCCAGCAGGTCGGTGCCGAAGCCGCCGTCGAAGCTGTTTGCGCCGGCGTCGCCCAGCAGGTTGTCGTCGTAGGGCGAGCCGATGATGCCGGCAATGCCTTCGAGGCGGTCGCCTTCGGCATCGCCGCCAGTGCCCGTGCCGACAGCACCACCGCTACCGCTGCCGCTACCGGCCAGGTTGATGGTTATGGCCCGCACCGACGCGTGGTAGTCCGCGGTATCAAATCCACCGCCACCGCGCAGCAGGTCGGCCCCTTCGCCACCTTCGAGTCGGTTGTCACCGCTGTCGCCGATGAGTTGATCGTCGTGAAAGCTGCCGCGCACATTTTCGACGCTGCTGTAGCTGTCGCCGGCGGCATCACCACCGCCCGCGGTCTGGCCAGAAAGATCGACGACCACACCGGACAGCGACGCCGCGTAGTCTGCCGTGTCGCTGCCTTCGGCACCATCGAGCACATCGCCGTCGCGGCCGCCGTCGAGCCAGTCGTCACCGCCACCGCCGCGCAGGCGGTCGGCACCGCGGCTGCCGCCGAGGCGGTTGGCCGCATCGTCACCTTCGAGGCTGTCGTCGTGCACCGAGCCAACCAGATTTTCGATGCCGGCCAGGGTGTCGCCTTCGGCATCGCCGCCGAGCCCGGTGCCGCTGGCCAGCGAGACCGCGACGCCGCTTGGCGAGTCGGCGTAGTCGGCGCTGTCGTCATTGCTTTCGTCATCGCTTTCGTCATCACTGCCGGCATCGAGGTCACCCTCACCGCCGTCCAGCGCATCGGCACCGGCGCCGCCGACCAGCGTATCCCGGCCGAAGCCGCCTTCGAGCGCATCGTCACCATCACGGCCGTCGATGAAGTCGGCGCCGGCCGCGCCGAGCAAGCGGTTGGGACCGCCATCGCCGAACAACTGGTCGGCAAAGGCGCTGCCGGCGATATTTTCGATCGACACATAAAGATCGCCCTGGGCATGCCCGCCCTGGCCGAGCCGCGCCAGCAGGTCGGCGCGCAGCCCGATATTCGAGCCGTCGTAGGCCGCGGTATCGAGGCCGGGGCCACCGTCGAGCCGGTCGGCATCGTCTCCGCCATGCAGCACATCGTCGCCGTCGCGGCCGAAGAGGTCGTCGTTGGATTCGCGGCCTTCGAGCCGTTCATTGCCCGGCGAGCCGATGAGCAGGTCGCGGCGCGCGCTGCCGCTGATCAGCGCGGCGCGCTCGTTGCTGACGAGGCCACGCACCAGGCCGATATCGGTGCCGCCGGCTTCGTCGCCCAGCGTGTAGCTGAAGGAGACATCGCCGCTCGTGCCCAGGGCCAGATCGAGCACCGCAAATTCATCGCCGTAGATCGACAGGCTGCCGCTGCTCGGGTCTTGCACACCGACTACTCGCAGCGCGGCGAGCAGGTCTTCGGGCTTGTCGATATCGACATCGCGGTCGTTCAGCGGCAGATCGGACAGGCGCACCACCAGCGGCGCGTCCAGGCTCGTGACGGCGCTGTCGTCGCTGGCCTGCGGATCGTCGTTCACGGCCAGCACGGTCAAGGTGATCCTGCCGGTATCGCTGCCGTCGGCGCCGTCGCTGACTTCATACACCAGCGTCACCCGGCCGTGCATATTGAGCGCCGGGGCGACCACGAGGTCGTTGTTCGCATCGCGCGAAAGGTCGACCGCCGCGGCGTCGAGCACGCTGAATGGGCGGATCGACAGGATCGTCAACGTATCGCCGTCGATATCGGTGTCGTTGGCCAGCAGCAGCGCCAGCGGCACGACCGTCGTCACGTCCTCGTACATCGTGATCTCGTCGTCACCGGCGACCGGCGGTGCATCGGAAATCGGCGCGAAATAGAGCTCGACGCGGGCGTCGTCGACACCACCGTCACCGTCGCTGGCGACATAAGAAAACGAGGCCTCGCCCCAATACTCGGGATCGGGCGTGAAGACCACTTCGCCACCTTCGAGCAGCACCGTGCCGTGGGTCGCGAAGGACACCGAGGCCAGCGTGATCGACACGCTGTCGCGGTCGCTATCGTTGAGCAGCAGGCGCGTCACCGGGATGCGCAGCACCTGGTCCTCGACACCGTTGAGCCAGTCGATGCCGGGGCTCCTGTAGCCTTCGTTGTTGGCGTTCGGCGCGTCGTTGACCGGGTTCACCTGCACGGCCACTTGCGCACTCGCCAGGCCACCCTGGCCGTCGTCGACCTCGTAGCGGAAACTGGCGACGCCAAAATAGTCGTCAGCCGGGCGGAACAGGATCGTGCCGTTGGGGAACAGCTCACCGCGGCCGCCGACAAAGCCAAAAATCCGGGTCAACACCAACGGGTCGAACTCGGGGTCGCTGTCGTTGACGAGCAGGTCGGTGACGGGCAGGAAGATCGGCGTGTCTTCGTCGGTGCTCAGCGCGTCGGCCAGCGGTGTCGGCACATCGTTGACCGGGGTCACGATCACGCTCGCGCTCGCCGCAGCCGTGCCACCCTGGCCGTCGCTGATGCTGTAGTTGAAGCTGGCGCTGCCGAAGAAGTCGAACTGCGGCGTGATCACGATCTGGCCAAAGGCGTTCAACGTCGCGGCAATTTCCGCGCCGCCGCTAACCGCGGTCACGCTCAGCGTGTCGCCATCGACATCGCTGTCGTTGCGCAGCAGCAAAGGCTGGTAGATCGTCAGCGGGCTGCCTTCGGGCGTGCTGAAGCCGATGTCGTTGCGGGCCAGCGGCTTATCGTTGCTCGGCGTGACTTCGATGCTCACCAGCGCTTCGGCGCGTCCGCCCTCGGGCGTATTGGCGACATAACGGAACGACGCCGTGCCGGTGAAGTCACGCGCCGGCACGAAGGTGATGTCACCCGTGCTGGCCAGCGAGACGCTGCCGTTGCTGGCGTCCAGCACCTGCGAGATGACCATCAGGTCGCCGTCAAAGTCGTTCGCCAGCAGGCACTCGACGCGGATCGGCAGCAGCGTGTCTTCGGCGGTCTGTAGGCCGGCGTCGTCAGTCGCGCTGGCGGGCGGGCGCACGCGCACAAAGACCTCGGCACTGGCCAGTCCGTTGCGGCCATCGGCGAGGGTGTATTCGAAGCTGGTGACACCGACAAAGTCGGCCGCCGCGCTGAATACCACCGCGCCGCCGGTGTCGAGCCGCACCGTGCCCTGGCCCACATTCGCCGGTTTCATCTGCACCGCGGCGATGCGCAGCTGGTCGCCGTTGGGGTCGAAGTCGTTGCCCAGCAGGTCGGCCGCGGCGATGCTCGTCTCGCGCCCTTGCACCGCGCTGAAAAATCCGTCGTTGACCGCCACCGGGGCTTGGTTGTCGAGCGCCGCCAACAGCTCGGCCAGGGTCCAGACCACACCGTCGGCAAAGACAATCTGCTCGATGCCGTCGTCGGCGCTGCCGCCCAGGGTATTGAGCAGGGTCAGCGTATCGGCGCTGCCGGCAAAGCGCAGCACGACGCCGTCGTCGCCCTTGTACAGGCGCGACACCGCGACCTGCGCCGAGGTGTAGCCGGTGATGTCGACGCGGTCGGTATCGCCGCCACCGACGCCGCCGCCACTGCCGGCGTTGTCTTCGATGACATCGGCACCATCACCTGCGGTGAAGAGGTAGACATCCGAGCCGTCACCCCCGTGCAGGCGGTCGTTGCCGCGGCCACCGGCGAGCCGGTCATCGGCGGCGAAGCCCCAGATCGATTCGTCGCCGTCGGTCGTCGCGTTCAACAGCACACGCGCACGCAGGTCGGGCAGGGTCCAGACCGTGCCGTCGGCAAACTGCACCCGCTCGATGCCGGTGGCGGTGTCGCTCAAGCTGTCGCGCAGCACGACGCGGTCACCGGCGGCGAAGGTCAGCACCAGGTCCATGCCGGCCGGCGGGCTGCGCCGCACCGAGACCAGGTCGGCGATGTTGAAGTCAGGCAGCGTCAGCTGGTCGGCCAGCGAATTGCCGTTGTCCTCGATGCGGTCGTCGCCGTCGCCGCGGCGGAAGACAAACTCGTCGTCGCCGTCGCCACCGTCGAGCACGTCGGGCCCGGCGCCACCGCTGAGCAGGTCGGCCGCACCGGTGCCAACGATGAGGTCGGCATCCGGCGTGCGGGCGTCGAAGACCAGTCGCGCGACGATTTCGGCCAACGTCAGCGTCGCCGTCACCGCACCGGGCGTGCCGGCTGTTGCAGCGTCGACGAAGCGGAACAACTCGACCGTGTCCGCCGCGCTGCCGGCCAGGCCGTTGACGATGGTCACCGTATCGTCGCTGCCGGCGAAGCGGATCAGCAGGTCGTTCGATGCCGCCTCGACGCGCACAAAACGCGCCTCGTCAGCCGCGTAGCCGCGCAGCTCGATGACATCGCTGTCGTCGCTGCCGTTGTCGTCGATGACATCGCGGCCGTCGCCACGACGCAAGACATAGGTATCGCTGCCGTCGCCGCCCCGCAGCACATCCCGGCCTTCGCGGCCGAGCAGTTGGTCGTCGAGGCTGCTGCCGGCGATGACATCGTCGAGCACGGTCGCCGCTGCGGCAATCGCCAGCGCGGCCAAGTCGGGCTGGGCCCAGACCGTGCCGTCGTCAAAAATGATGCGCTCGAAGCCGCGCTCGAAATACGGCGAGAAGGACTCTTTCAACACGATGCGCGCGGCGTCACCCGCAGCGGCTGTCGATTCGGCGATGAGCAGCACGAGGTCGTTGCCCTGGCCCTGGCGCAGCACCGCATCGACCACCGCCACGCCGTGCAGCAGCAGGGTGTCGAGGCCACCGAAGGTGCCGCTGTCCTCGAGCAGGTCATCACCGTCACCACGTCGCCAGACGACGCTGTCGTCACCACCGGCGCCGATGACATGGTCGGCGCCGGCACCGCCTTCGATGACATCGGCGGTGCTGAATCCGGTGATCGTCGTCGCTGAATCACTGTTTTCGTCGGCGAGCAATCGGCTGCGCAGGTCGCCGGCGGTCCACGTCGTGCCGTCGTCGAAGACGATGCGTTCGATGCCCCGTTCGAAATAGGGGTCGAGCGCCTGGCGCACAAAGAGCGCGCCGCCGTCGGCTGCATCGGCCGCCGATGCAGCGATGCGCAGGATCGCATCGCTGCCGTTGCGCTGCACCGTCACCGCTGCCGGCGTGACGCCGTGCAGCGCGATGCGGTCATCAGTGCCGCCGAAGGTGCCACCTTCGTCGATGACATCGCTGCCGTCACCGCGACGCCAGACGTAGCTGTCGTTGCCGTCGCCGCCGACGACCACATCGTTGCCGGCGCCGGGCTCGAAGACCTGGCCTGCCGCGAAGCCGACGACGCTATCGTCGCCCGCCGTTTGCTGGTCTTGCACCAGCCGGTCGCGCAGCGTCGTCGGCGTCCACAGCGTGCCGTCGTCGAACTCGATGTGCTCGAAGCCGCGCTCGAAATAAGGGTCTAGCGACTGCCGCAGCACGACCATGCCGGCGTCGGCCGCGGCAGGCGCTGAAGGTGCGATGTCCAGCACCACATCGTTGCCCTCGCGGCGCAGCGTCACACTGGCAGGCGTGACGCCTTGCAGCCGCAGGCGGTCGGCGGGCCCGCCAAAAGTCTCTGACTCGTCGAGCACATCGGTGCCGTCGCCGCGACGGTAGGTGTAGGTATCGCTGCCGTCGGCACCGGCGACAACATCGTCGCCGAGCCCGGGCAGGATCGACTCCGCGGTGCTGAAGCCGACGATGAAGTCGTCACCCGCGGTCTGCGCGCTGGCGAGCAGCATCGTGCGCAGGGTCTGCGGCGTCCACTCGGTGCCGTCGTCAAAAACGACACGTTCGACGCCGCGCTCGAAATAGCGCTCAAGCATGTCGCGCAGATGGACGCGGCCGCCGTCGCCGGCACCGGGAGCCGACTCGGCGATCTGAAGCACCGCATCGTTGCCGTCGCGGCGCACCGAGACGGCGGCGACCGGCACCGACTGCAGAACGAGGCGGTCGTTGGGGCCGTCGAAAGTGCCACCTTCTTCAATGACGTCGATGCCATCACCGCGCGCCCAGAGGTAGCTGTCGTCGCCGTCACCACCACGCAGAATCTCGTTGGCCGCGGTGGACTCCACCGTATCCGGCCCTGGCGTCCCCGACGTTGGGGTCACCGCTGGTGCCACCTGCGCGATGACATTGGCAATCGTCCACACCGTGCCGTCGTCGAACTCGAAGCGTTCGATCTGGTCGTAGGGATCAGTGTCCAGCGTATTGACGATGCGCAGCTCGTCGCCGCTGGCCGCCACGCGCAGCAGCAAGGTGTCGGGCGCCTCGATGGCGCGCTGCACGCTCACCTCGCCCGGCAGGAAGCCGACCAGGCGCACGACGTCGGTACTGAAGACACCGTTGTCCCGGATCTGGTCGTGGCCATCACCACGCGCAAAGACGTAGATGTCGCTGTTGCCGCCACCGGACAAGGTGTCGTCGCCAGCACCACCACGCAGGGTGTCGGCGCCGTCGAATCCGGTGATGACATCGTCGCCCGCGGTCGACTGCTGCGCCACCATCGTGGCCTTGACATCGGCGATGGTCCAGGCGGTGCCGTCGTCAAATTCAAAGCGCTCGATCTGATCGTAGGGGTCGCTGTCGAGGGTGTTGACGATGCGCAGCTCGTCACCGCTGGCGGCCACCCGCAAGAGCAAGGTCGCCGCCGATTCCACCGAGACGCTCAACGCCACCTCGGCCGGCAGGATGCCGACCAGGCGCAACACGTCGGTACTGAAGAGACCTTCGTCCCTGATCAGGTCGTGGCCGTCACCACGCTGGAAGCGGTAGATGTCGCTGTTGCCGCGGCCAGACAACTGGTCGTCCCCGAGGCCACCGATCAGCGTATCGGCGATATTCGATCCGGTGATGTGGTCATCACCCACCGTCGACTGCTGCGCCACGAGCCGCGCCTTGACGTCGGCAATCGTCCACGCGGTGCCATCGTCGAAAGTAAATCGTTCGATCTGGTCGAAGGCATCGTTGTCGAGGGTGTTGACGATGCGCAGCAGGTCGGCATTGCCATCGAAACGCAGCTCCAGCGTCAGCGGGTCGTCGAATGCAGCCACCAGCTTGACTTCGCCAGGCAGATAACCCCGCAGGCTGACGGTGTCGTTGCCGCTGAGACCGTTGTCTTCGATGGTGTCGTTGCCGTCGTTGCGGCGGTAGACGTAAAGGTCGCCGCCGTTGCCGCCAAAGAGCCGGTCGTTGCCGAGGCCGCCGGCCAGCGTATCGGCGCTGTCGAAGCCGATGATGACATCGTCGAGCAGCGGGTCAGGCTGGGTGACGAGCATCCCTTTCACATCGGCGATGGTCCAGACCGTGCCGTCGTCGAACTCGAAGCGCTCGATCTGGTCGCGGCTATCGCTGTCCAGCGTATTGACGATGCGCAGTGCGTCGGCACTGCCGGCAAAGCTGATCAGCAAGGTGTCCCTGGCATCGAGTGGGACAGCCAGTTGCACGTCGGCAGGCGCGTAGCCGACCAGGCGCACGCTGTCGGTGTCACTGAGCCCGTTATCTTCGATGCTGTCGCGGCCGTCACCGCGGGTGAATACGTACGTGTCGCTACCGTCGGCGCCGCTGAGCTGGTCGTCGCCGCCGCGGCCGATCACGATGTCGGCGCCCGGGCTGCCGTTGATGACGTCGTCGGCGCCGGTGCCCCCTGAGCTGATGCGCTCGACCAGGCTGGCGCGTGTCCAGACCGTGCCGTCGCCGAAGCGCAGCAATTCGACACCCTTGCCGGCGGCGGGGTTGAACTGGTCACGCAGCAGGATCTCGTCGCCGGTATCGGCGAAGACGAGCAGCAGGTCGTTGCGATCGGGCTGCGGGTGCAACACCCGCACATCGCTGTCGACATAGGCTTCGATGTGCAGCACGTCGACATCCGCCGCGGGACCGTCGTCGCGGATCAGGTCGTGGCCATCGCCGCGGTTGAAGGTGTAGGTGTCGGCGCCACCCAGGCCGTAGAGCGTGTCGTCGCCGCGGCCGGCTTCGATGCGGTCGGCACTGTTAAAGCCGGTCACGATATCGTCGCTGGCGGTGACTGCATCGGCCAGCACCCGCGTGCGCAGGACGTCGATGCTCCAGCGTGTGCCGTCGGCAAATTCGATGACCTCGATCGCCGACGGCGTGCCGGCTTCGAGCCCGCCCTTGATCAACACCTCGTCGCCGGTGCTGGCAAACGAGATCACCACATCCGAGCGCAGCGGGTGCGCGCGGCGCACCTGCGCCTCACTCGCCGGCTGGTCGCTGAAGACGATGCGGTCATCGGCCGAGCTGCCACGATCGTCGACGAGATCCAGACCATGCCCGCTGCTGAAGCGGTACAGGTCGGCACCGCCCAGGCCGACCAGCTCATCAGCGCCGGCGCGACCATCGATCAGGTCGGCGCGGTCGGCCCAGCCGGTGACGATATCGTTGCCCGGCGTGCCAAGCTGGTCGACCAGAGTCTGCCGAATGGCGTCGAAACCAAGCACCAGGCCATCGGCAAAACGAAACTCTTCGATGCGCCGCGCGGTGTCGGATGTGCCAAGGGTGTCGCGCACGACGAGTGAGTCGTCGGGGAAACCGTCGAGGCGGATCACCAGGTTGTCGCCGTCGGCCGAAAAACGCAGCAACTGCGCGCTGATGAGCTCGCCAAACTCGATCCGGTCAGCGCTGCCGCCGCTGTCGGTGAGGCCGTCGGCGCCGTAACCGAGGCCGAAGCGGTAGACGTCGTTCAGCCCACCACCTTCGAGTTCGTCGCTGCCGAAGCCGCCGTCGAGCAGGTCGGCACTGTCGTCGAAGCCGATCAGCTCGTCGTCGCCGGCGCTGCCACGCAACATCGCCAGCCGCACATCGGCCAGCGTCCAGACCGTGCTGTCGGCGAAGTGAAATTCCTCGACCAGGCGCTGGTCGAGTCCGTTGACCACGCGCAGTTGATCGCCCGATTCGACGAGCGTGAAGACCAGGTCACCGCCGGCTCGGCGCACACCGAGCGCGAGCGGATCGACGAGGGCGCCAAAGAGCACGCGGTCGATTGCGCCTTCGAAGGCCTGCGCGTTGAGTACGTCGGTGACGGTATCGAGGCCATACCCCAGGCCCCAGAGGTAGGTGTCAGCGCCGCGCCCGCCAAAGAGCTGGTCGTCGCCCTGGCGGCCGTCGAGGATGTTGTCGCGGTCATCCAAGCCGGTGATGACATCGTCACCGCGCCCGCCGCCGGCGATGAGCAGCAGCTCTTCGACATCGCTGATCGACCAGGTCGTGCCGTCGTCGAAATGAAACTGCTCGACCCCGGCCAGCGGCGAACCGAACTGGTCGCGGATGCGCAGGGTGTCGCTGCG
>JANOKR010000124.1:0-2426 GCA_031419315.1 Betaproteobacteria bacterium | reverse complement strand
GCCAAGGCCCTGCTGCGCGCCAGCGACGTGCTCAACCGCTGCGGCGACCACGATGACGCGGCCTGGCTGCAAGGGCGCGCGCTGGTGCTGATGGCGGGGATGGGGGTCGCGGACGGGTCGGCTTGAGGCTTGGGTCCGCATCGACCGTGTGCGGACGGCCCCAACTAGAAACGCAGGGCAGGCGCTGACGAGAACCGAGTAGAGCCTGACCCGAGAGCGTCCTCTACGACTTCAACTCTCGACCGCGAAGCACAAAAGCGAGACCCGCAAGGCCCGTACCGAGCAGCAGCCACGATGTGGGTTCCGGAACTGGCGTTGGCACCTGGATCGCGTAACTGAAACCGGTGTCCGAATGCGCGGCGACACCGCTGGGCGAGACGCCCGAGCTGTCCAATACAACAAACGGGGCGAGTACGGCGGTGTTGTAGAAGTCTGTGACCGAAAACACCGTCGAGTCGCCAGCGCCGAGTGCCGCAAGGGCGTAGAGGTACATCCTGAACTGGAAAGGGACGCCGAACGTGAACGGGATGGACCCGGTCAAGGTCTCATTGCCTTGCGAATTCACGGTAAACCCGATCCCGGGATCGCCGTAAACTGAAAAGTCCATGGTGTTGATGTCTGGCGGATGCCCGAGCCCCAGGCCATGCTCGGTGTGACCGGTGACTTCAACCTGGAACTCAAGCGAACCTGCGCCCACCCCGCCGCTGATGGTGAGCATCGTGAACGACTCGGAGAGCGACCCGGAGATGAGGCGTCCGGTCGCGCCCGTCCGATGGATATCGGCATAGGCTCGAAGCGACGTCTCGCTCGCCTCGTTCTTGGACAGCGTCGAGTAGTTGGTGCCCGAGCAGGTCCCCGTCTGACCTAGCAGTGGCGTGGACGAAAAGACAGTCAGCCCACAGCCGTCGCCACCGTAGCCATACGCCGTCGTAAAGACCGTGGCTTGGGCCGCAACCGAGCAGACGCACAAAGCCGCCGCCATCCCGCCAGTGAAGATCGTTCTGTTCATGAGGTCACCTCGCAATCGTTGATCGGCCGGGTTTGCAGCCGCCGTTGCCGCGCCTCCGAATAGCGGCTCCCATGAACCTCGTTTGCAGGTTCAGCCGACAACCTGCAAGTGCCTGGCGGCTTGCCGACACAGCGGCCGCCGCCGCCGAGAGTCCGCCCCGCTCAACGGCATGTCAACCCCCGTATTCATGGGCCCGGGGAAACCCCCTCGGCATCGGGCAGCCATGGCCCGTTTTGTCAGCCGCGGCGGCCGCGGTGAGCCGCCGTGCAGCGCATGCCGCGACTGGCCTGCGCTGTCGCGAGGTCGTGCAACCTCAGTGGTAGTCGTCTTCGAGCTGGTGGCGCAGCGCCGCGACCACGACCTCGGTGCTACCGACGATCTCGAAGAGCGCCACATAACCCGAGCGACCAAACGGAATGATCAGTTCGCGCAGAAAAGGGCTCAGGCCGACCTTGCGGCATGTGAAGGGCGACGTCTTCAGCGTTGCAACGCCAGCACGAATGGCGACAAGGGCTTGTTCAGCCAGCTCGAGATCACCACCAGCGCGGCCGAGTTCGCGATCGAGAATGAAATCGAACAGGCGCTCCAGATCAGCCTCGGCGTCGCGGGTCAGGCGGACCCGAAAGCTCACCGCGAGCTTGCCGGCTTGCGCTTGCGCGCGGCGTCCAACTTGCGCTGGAGCTTGCGCACCACCACGTCGGCTTCAACGTGGTCGCCGGTGCGTCGGGCATCGGCGAGTGAGCGCAGGCCCCTGGCGATGAACTCCGCCTGGTTGCGCCTGCGCAGCACGGTCGCGCGCACCGATGCCTCGACGAACTCGGATACGGTTTCGCCTTCGCCGAGCAGCGCCTCGACTTGTGCGCGCAACTCTGGCTCGACGCGGACGGACGGGATGGTGGCGGTCTTCATGAAAACGAGTGTAGCGCATTTGCGCTGCACGACCTACGGCCGCTGCACTACGGCCGCTGCACTACCGCCGCTGCACTACCGCCCCAGCACCGCCGCCAACGCCCGCCCGGTGTGTGAGCCGGAGGCCACCACCGCTTCCGGCGTGCCCGCGACCACCACTTGCCCGCCGTTGGCGCCGCCTTCGGGCCCGAGGTCGATGACCCAGTCGGCTTCGGCGATGACATCCAGGTCATGTTCGATGACGACCACGCTGTGGCCGCCGTCGGCAAGACGGTGCAGCACGCGGATCAGCTTGTCGACATCGGCCATGTGCAGGCCGACGGTTGGCTCGTCGAGCACATACAGCGTGTGCGGCGCCTTGTTGCCACGTCGCGTGATGTCGTCGCGCACCTTGCTCAGTTCGGTCACGAGTTTGATACGTTGGGCCTCGCCGCCGCTGAGGGTGGGTGAGGGCTGGCCGAGCGTGAGGTAACCCAGCCCCACGTCGTGCAGCAGTTGCAGCGGGTGG
>JANOKR010000123.1:0-7010 GCA_031419315.1 Betaproteobacteria bacterium | reverse complement strand
CCGCGAGCGCCATTTTGGCCGCGCCGCAGACGCCTGTTTTGTCTCGCAGCCGACCCTCAGCGTGGCGATCAAGAAGCTCGAAGAGGAGCTCGACGTCAAACTTTTCGAGCGCGGTGGCAACGAGGTCAGCGTGACGCCGCTTGGCGAAACCATCGTGCGCCAGGCGCAAGGGGTCATCGAGCAGGCCGCGGCAATCAAGGAGACTGCGCGCCGCGGCAAGGACCCGCTGGCCGGCCCGCTGAAGCTGGGCATCATCTACACCATCGCGCCCTACCTGCTGCCCGCGCTGGTGCGCCAGATCATCGACCACACGCCACAGATGCCGCTGCAGCTGCACGAGAATTTCACCGTCAAGCTGATCGAGATGTTGCGCAGCGGCGAGATCGACTGCGCGATCATGGCCGAGCCCTTCCCGGATACCGGGCTGGCGCTGGCGCCGCTGTACGACGAGCCGTTCATGGTCGCGGTGCCGGCCCGCCACCCGTTGGCGCGGCGCAAACAGATCGCTGCCGACGAGCTGAAAGCGCAGACGATGTTGTTGCTCGGCGCCGGGCATTGTTTTCGCGACCATGTGCTCGAAGCCTGCCCGGAGTCGGCGCGCTTTTCGAGCGACAGCGAAGGCATCCGCACGAGCTTCGAGGGCAGTTCGCTGGAGACGATCAAGCATATGGTCGCCTCGGGCATGGGCATCACCGTGGTGCCGCGCCTGAGCGTGCCGGCGCAGGCGCTGGAGCCAAGCAGCGCGCAGGCCGCCGAGGCCGAATCACATGTGCACTACCTGCGCTTCGTCGCGCCTGAGCCGACCCGCCGCGTGGTGCTGGCCTGGCGGCGCAGCTTCACCCGCTACGAGGCCATCGCGGCGCTGCGCAATGCGGTGTATGCCTGCGCGCTGCCGGGCGTAAAGCGCCTGGAGCACTGAGCGCACGCGCCGTCTTGCGCCCGGGCGCCGCCGGCCCGATGGTCGCCACAGAAAGATCGGCTATCAGGACGATGAATTCAATTGCGTTGACTGGCGCCGGCGCCCTTTTTATAGTCGCATCACGTTCCCAAACCCCGTGCCAGGGCTGCGATCGAACGCAGCCGCCGCGTACTGCACGGCGTCGCATCGATCATCCCGGCGCAACCCGCTCCAGGAGAAAAACTTGACCAACGAAACAAAGTGCCCGTTCGCGGGCGGCGCCCGCCCGCAGGCCATCGCCGGTACGCCGACGAACGCCGACTGGTGGCCCCAGCAGCTGAAGCTGAGCATCCTGCATCAACACTCGCCCAAGTCCAGCCCGCTGGGCGAGGACTTCAACTACGCCGAGGCATTCAAGACCCTCGACCTGCACGCCGTCATCAACGATCTCCAGGCGCTGATGACCGACTCGCAGGACTGGTGGCCTGCCGACTGGGGCCATTACGGCGGGCTGTTTGTGCGCATGACCTGGCACGCCGCGGGCACCTACCGCATCGCCGACGGCCGCGGTGGCGCCGGCACCGGCAACCAGCGCTTCGCGCCGCTGAACAGCTGGCCCGACAACGGCAACCTCGACAAGGCCCGCCGCCTGCTGTGGCCGGTCATACAAAAGTACGGCCGCAAGCTGTCGTGGGCCGACCTGCTGGTCCTCGCCGGCAACGTCGCGATGGAGACGATGGGCTTCAAGACCTTCGGCTTCGCCGGTGGCCGCCCCGACATCTGGGCGCCCGAAGAGGACATCTACTGGGGCCCCGAGAGCACCTGGCTGGGCGACCAGCGCTACAGCGGCGACCGCGAACTCGCCAACCCGCTGGCCGCGGTGCAGATGGGCCTGATCTATGTCAACCCCGAGGGCCCGAACGGCAACCCCGACCCGGTGGCCTCGGGCCGCGACGTTCGCGAGACCTTCGCGCGGATGGCCATGAACGACGACGAGACGGTGGCCCTGGTTGCCGGCGGCCACACCTTCGGCAAGGCCCACGGCGCAGGCGACCCCAAGCTGGTCGGCGCCGAGCCCGAAGGCGGCCCCATCGAGCAGCAAGGGCTGGGCTGGAAGAACAGCTTCGGCAGCGGCAAGGGCGTGCACACCACCACCAGCGGCATCGAAGGCGCGTGGAAACCGAACCCTACAAAATGGGACATGGGCTACTTCGACATGCTCTTCGGCTACGAGTGGGCGTTGAGCAAGAGCCCGGCCGGCGCGCACCAGTGGGTGGCGCAGAACGTCAAGCCCGAGCACATGATCCCGGACGCGCACGATGCATCGAAAAAACATCCGCCGATGATGACCACGGCCGACATGTCGCTGCGCATGGACCCGGCCTACGAGAAGATCTCGCGCCGTTACCACCAGAACCCGGCGGAGTTTGCCGACGCGTATGCCCGCGCCTGGTTCAAGCTGACGCACCGCGACATGGGGCCGCGCGCACGCTACCTCGGCCCGCTGGTGCCCAAGGAAGCGCTGATCTGGCAGGACCCGGTACCCGCGGTGGACCACACGCTGGTCGACGCGCAGGACATCGCCGCGCTGAAGGCCAGGGTCCTGGCTTGCGGCTTGACCATCTCGCAACTGGTCACGACCGCCTGGGCATCGGCGTCCACATTCCGCGCCAGCGACAAGCGCGGCGGCGCCAACGGCGCACGTATCCGCCTGGCGCCGCAGAAGGACTGGGACGTCAACCAGCCGGCCGAGCTGGCTGGCGTGCTGCAAACGCTGGCCGCGATCCAGGACGGCTTCAACAACACCGCCTCCGGCGGCAAGCAGATTTCGCTGGCCGACCTCATCGTGCTGGGCGGCTGCGCGGCGGTCGAGGTTGCCGCGCAGCAGGCTGGTGTCGACGTGAAAGTGCCGTTTTCGCCAGGGCGCACCGATGCGTCCCAGGCGCAGACCGATATCGAGTCGTTCGCGGTGCTGGAGCCGGTGGCCGACGGGTTCCGCAACCACGCCAGCCAGGCGCTCGCCGCGCGAGCTGCAGAGTTGCTGGTGGACAAGGCACAACTGCTGACGCTGACGGCGCCAGAGATGACGGTGCTGGTCGGCGGCCTGCGCGCGCTCAACACCAATGTCGGTGGCGCAGCCCATGGTGTCTTCACCCAGCGGCCGGGGATGTTGACGAACGATTTCTTCGTCAACCTGCTCGATATGCAAACGCAGTGGCAGAAGTCCGCCACTGCCGAAGGCGTGCTCGTGGGGCGCGACCGCACGACCGGCGCGATCAAGTGGACGGGCACCACCGTCGATCTGGTGTTCGGGTCGAACGCGCAGCTCCGCGCGCTCGCCGAGGTCTATGCATCCAGCGACGCCCAGCCGGCTTTTGTGCGTGACTTCGTTGCGGCCTGGAACAAGGTCATGAACCTGGACCGCTTCGACCTGGTGTGATGCCGCAACCGGGCGGCGACGGCTCTGACCGGGTCCTGCACGCGGGTGGCAGCGCCGGGGCGGCATCACCCGAGGTCGTCGATCGACTTGGGCCAGCTCGCTTTGAGCAGCCGGCTCAAGGCGCGGTCGGCAAGCAGTTTGCCGCCGGTCTGGCAGCGCGCGCAGTAGTTCGCCTCGTTGCTGGCATGCACGATGCGCTGCACCGGCGCGCCGCAGTCGGGGCAAGGTAGTCCGTAGCGCCCATGCACGGCCATGTCGGGGCGAAAGGCGGTCACCTTCTCCGGCCAGCCGCCTTGTGCCGCCGCTTCGGCGCGCAGCGCCGCGGTCCATTTCAGCAGTACGGTTTTGCTCGCGTCGAGCAGGCGCTGCACTTCGACGGGCTTGAGCGCGCGGGTCAGGGTGACGGGCGACAGCCGAGCGCGGTGCAGGATCTCGTCTGAATACGCATTGCCGATGCCGCTGAAGAGTTGCGGCATCGTCAGCGCACGTTTGAGGGTGTGGTTTTCGCTGACCAGGGCTTGAGCAAAAGTGGCGCCATCAGCGGCGAGGACATCGATGCCACCCGGGTCCATCGCGGCCAGCGCTTCGCGCCCGGCCAGCAGGTGCATCGACGCGCGCCGCTGACTGCCGGCCTCGGTGAAGAGCAGCGTGCCGGCATCGAATTCGAGCATCGCCAACGCGCCGCGCGCAGGCGCTTTGACGCCGAGGCCGAGCCAGCGTAGTCGGCCGGCGATCATTAGATGCAGCACCAGGAACAGGTCACCTTCAAGCGCGATCACGATGCGTTTGCCCAGGCGCTGGATGCCGCTCACGCGCCGGCCTTCGGCGCTGCTGATCGGCGGCAGCGCGGTGCGCAGCACAAAGGGCTGCGCCACGCGGATGTGATTCAGCGCGGTGCCACGCACCTTGGCGTCCAGGCTCTCGGCGTAGACGGTGATGTCGGGCAGCTCGGGCATGCGGCTCCTTGATGCGGCTGGCAGCGGCTGGATGTGGCTGGATGTGGCTGGCAACGACCGGCAGCGGCCGGCAGCGCCAAAGCGCCAAAGCGCCAAAGCGATTCTTGCCCGCCCGGGATAATCGCCGCTTTCCTTGTCTTGTTCCCCACCGCCATTGCGGCCCCGCGCCGCTTCAACGCCGATGTCCGCCGAGATCCTTTCCCAAGTCCGCCGCCGGCGCACCTTTGCCATCATCAGCCACCCCGACGCCGGCAAGACCACGTTGACCGAAAAGCTGCTGCTCTTTTCCGGCGCGATCCAGATCGCCGGCAGCGTCAAGGCGCGCAAGGCGACGCGCCACGCCACGTCGGACTGGATGGAGATCGAAAAGCAGCGTGGCATCTCGGTGGCCAGCTCGGTGATGCAGATGGACTACCGCGACTGCGTCATCAACCTGCTCGACACGCCCGGCCACCAGGACTTTTCTGAAGATACCTACCGCGTGCTGACCGCGGTGGACGCGGCGCTGATGGTCATCGACGCGGCCAACGGCGTCGAGCCGCAAACGCGGCGGCTGCTGCAGGTCTGCCGCGCGCGCCACACGCCGATCTTGACCTTCGTGAACAAGATGGATCGCGAGGTCAAGGACCCGCTCGAGCTGATGGACGAGATCGAGCGCGAGCTCGGCATGGAGGTCGTGCCGTTCACCTGGCCGGTGGGCATGGGCAAGGCTTTCCACGGCGTGATGGACCTGCGCGCAAAACAGATGCGGGTCTTCAGCCCCGGTGAAGACAGGGTTTCCGGAAAGTCGGGTGCCGACGACGAGATCCTCGTCGGCCTGGACAACCCGGCCTACGCGCAGCGCTTTGGCATGCAGTACACGCAGGCCAAAGGCGAAATCGAACTGCTCGGCGACGCCGCTCCGGTCTTCGAGCCGCACGCTTTTTTGGCCGGCCACCAGACGCCGATGTTTTTTGGCTCGGCAGTCAACAACTTCGGCGTGCGCGAAGTGCTCGATGCGCTGGTCGACCTGGCGCCGGCACCGGCTGAGCGCGCTGCGATCCAGCGCATCGTGCAGCCCGAGGAGCCCAAGTTCAGCGGCGTCGTCTTCAAGATCCAGGCGAATATGGACCCGGCGCACCGCGACCGCATCGCCTTCTTGCGCGTCGTGTCGGGCCACTTCGAGCGTGGCATGCGCTTGAAGGTGGTGCGCTCGGGCAAGGAGCTGCGGCCGAATACCGTGGTCTCGTTTTTGTCGCAGCGCCGCGAGCTGCTCGACGAAGCCTTCGCCGGCGACATCATCGGCATCCCGAACCACGGCGTCTTGCAGCTCGGTGACACGCTGACCGAGGGCGAGGCTTTGCAGTTCACTGGCCTGCCGTTTTTTGCACCCGAGATGTTTCGCTCGGTCGAAGTCGCCGACCCGCTGCGCACCAAGCAGCTCAAGGCCGGCCTGACGCAGCTCGGCGAAGAAGGTGCGATCCAGGTCTTTCGCCCGCTCATCGGCACGGTGCTTCTTCTCGGTGCGGTGGGGCAGTTGCAGTTCGAGGTCGTGGCCCATCGGCTCGAACATGAATACGGCTGCAAGGCGCGCATCATGCCGAGCCGCTTTCAAGTCGCGCGCTGGGTGACTTGTGATGAAGCCGATGGCGGCGAGCGTGAACTCAAGCGTTTTATCGACGGCAATTCCCACCGCGTCGCGTACGACGCCGTCGATGCGCCGACGGTGCTCGTCGAATACGCGCCCGAGCTGCGCGCGATCGAAGCCAACTGGCCAAAGATCAAGTTCCACGCGCTGCGCGAGCACGCGGGGCTGGTGTTCCAGAAGCGGCTTGAGGGCTGAACGGGCCTCAGGGTTTTGGTCGAGGCATGCGCGCCAGCAGGCTCCGCAACGCGACCTGCAAGGCAGGAATCTGCTGTTCCAGGATGTTCCAGACCGTCTCCGAAGCGATACCCAGATAGCCATGTGCCACGCGGTTGCGCGCGCCGATGACCTTTTGCCACGGCACATCCGCGGCCATGTCGCGCACCTCTGCGGGGACATGCGTGGCGGCCTCGCCGATGAGTTCGATGTTGCGCAGGATGGCGTCGTAGCGCATCTGTTCGACCGTCAGCGTCGCTTCCGTCAGGCCACTGGCGTAGTCATGCGCACGCTGCGCAAACTCGAGCATGTCTTCGATGTAGAACCCGACGTCGCGCTCAGACATCGATGAGGTCCTTCTCGATGTACGGCCGCAGACGCGGCTTGAGCGCAGCTTGCGTCACCAGGTCGACCGCGCACCCAAGCAGGTCTTCCAGATAGAACTGTGCTCCGAAATAGCGGTCTGCCGTGGCCGGGCCTTCGAACTGGACGAGCAAATCCACGTCGCTGTCCGCCCGCGCCGCGTCGCGCGCGAAACTGCCGAACAGTGCCAGCTTCTGCACGCCGAAGCGCTCGGCCAGCATGGGCTTGTGCTCGGCAAGCAGGGCGAGGACTTGTTCGCGGTTCATCGCGGAAGTGTGCCGCAGCCCGCTTTATATGTCGAAGGAACGCTGCAGCGGCGACGTTGCCGGACCATGGCCTTCTGGAAAGAAGACACCCTGCTGGCGCAGGGCGGATTCGGAGATCAAAGGGCCGCTACAGATTCGATCCAGCAGCTCGGCCGACTGCGGCTCCAGCTCGACCAGCAGGCCCAGCACGTTCAGCACGTTGAGCAATTCGGTCGTGTACTCGGCCAGCCAGTGGTCGGGCTGGATG
>JANOKR010000122.1:0-2414 GCA_031419315.1 Betaproteobacteria bacterium | reverse complement strand
TGCAATCAGTGCGTCGTATTCAACGACTTACTTCTTGCCCCAGCACAGGTCGGTGCCGGTCTTGACATCCTTGCTGTCAACACCGGCCATCGGCTTGAAAGCCACCAGCGTGACGCCGGTGTCGGTGTAGCCGCTCGGCTTCTTGCCGGTCTTGGCGTATTCGACCCCCGCCTCGACGCCCATCGCCGCCATCTTCAGCGGGTACTGCTGGCTCGTCGCCGCGATGACCCCCTTGCCGACATCGGCGATGCCGGCGCAGCCGCCGTCGACCGAGACGATGATCACGCCCTTTTCCTTGCCGGCTTTTTTGAGCGCGTTGAACGCGCCCGCAGCGGCCGGCTCGTTGATCGTGTAGACCACGTTCACGTCGGGCACTTTCTGCAGGCAGTTTTCCATCGCCGTCTGGCCCTTGGCCTGGTCACCAAAACTGTCGGCCATGCAGGCCAGCGCGGCGTCCTTGCCAAGCTCGTTGCTCTTGGCGTCCGGTGCCGGCAGGCCAAAGCCCTTCATGAAGCCGTTGTGGCGCTGCGCACCGACCGGGTGGCCGGGGAAGAGGTCGAGCGCGACGATCTTCGCCGGCTTCGCGTTGGGCATGGCCGCAAGGGCCGCCTTGGCGTACTGGCCGATCAGCACACCGGCCTTGTAGTTGTCGGTGGCAAACAGCGCGTCGGTGCCTTCGACCGGGTCGGTCGGGCTGTCCAGCGCGATCACGAGCACGCCCTTGTCGCGCGCCTTCTTGATGCTCGGCACGATGGCCTTGCTGTCGCTGGGCGTGATCAGGATCGTCTTCGCGCCGGCAGCGATCATGTTTTCCATCGCCGTCACCTGGCCGGCGTTGTCGCCGTCGGTCTTGCCGGCGCCGGTGAGCAGCTTCGCGCCCTTGGCCTTGGCGGCCTCGGCGGCGCCTTCTTTCATCTTCACGAAGAAGGGGTTGGTTTCGGTCTTCGTGATCAGGCCGATCACCGGCTGGCCTTGGGCATGGGCAGCGCCCACAGCGAGCAGCGCGGCAGCGAGCAGGGTCTTATGAAGCATCGGGAGTCTCCAGGTTTGTCGGGGTGGGGATGCCGCGCAACACGCGGCGAATGGGCACAACTGGATTTTCGGTCTCGCCCATTGATAAATCAAGTGGATTGATTAATGGTTTTCCCGATGTCACAATTCCGGATCGGTTGCGATCCTCGGGCCGACACGCAGCAGTTGAAGGAAACACCGTGATCGTGGTCAGTGGCGAAGCCTTGATGGATGTATTTGCAGCCGGCGACACCAGCACCGGCCTGCTGCTCGACGCGCGCATCGGCGGCTCGCCGCTGAACGTCGCCACCGGGCTGGCGCGGCTGGGCCAGCCGGTGGCTTTTTTTGGCGCGCTGTCGAGCGGCTTTCTCGGCGACCGCCTGCTCAAGGCGCTGCAGGCCGAAGGCATCGACACCCGCTGCACGGTGCGCAGCGATGCGCCGACGACGCTCGGCCTCGTCGGCCTGGATGCCGCTGGGGTGCCGAGTTATGCGTTTTATGGCGCCGGCGCCGCCGACCGCCAACTGCCGCTGTCGGCAGTCGACCTCGTGCCGGCGGCGGCCGCCTACCACTTCGGCTCGTACGCGATGGTCGTCGAGCCGGTCGCATCGGCACAGCGCGCGTTGGTCGAGCGCGAGCATGGACACGAACAAGAACGCGACCACGCGCGCAGCGTGATCGCCTACGACCCGAATATCCGGCTCAACGTCGAGCCCGACTTGCAACGCTGGCGCGATACGCTGGCCTGGATGCTGCCGCGCACGCACCTGCTGAAGGTCAGCGACGAAGACCTCGGCCTGCTCTACCCCGGCGCCGATGTCGGCGCGCTGGCCAGGCAGTGGCTGGCTGCAGGCGTGGCGCTGGTGGTCGTGACGCGCGGGGTTGAAGGAGCCTGGGCGTGGACGGCTGCGCACCACGCCGCCGCCGAACCGGTGGGCGTCGATGTGGTCGACACCGTCGGCGCCGGCGACACCTTCCAGGCCGCGCTGCTGACAGCGCTGGCCGAGCGCGCGCTGCTCAGCGTCCACGGCCTGCGCACATTGGCCGCACCAGCACTTGCCGAGGTGCTGGGTTTTGCCGCGCGCGCGGCGGCCATCACCTGTTCACGCCGCGGCGCCGATCTACCGCGGCGGGCCGAGCTGGACTGATACCAAGTTGCGATCGACGGCATAAGCCCGCCTTGATGACCCGTTGCCGCTTGGCGGCCTAACGAGCCCTGCCGATTGCCGTTTTGCGCGTTTCAGGATCGACGCGCGCAGAGCCGGCACGGGGGTGGGGCGGCGCCGGGGGTGGGATGGGTTATGTGATGGGCCGGGCCCCCCCCCCCCCCCGCGGCGCGGGAAGGGGGGGGGGGGGAGAAACCAGCCATGTTGGGGGGGGGGGGGGGTTGTTTTAAAAGACCC
>JANOKR010000121.1:0-4636 GCA_031419315.1 Betaproteobacteria bacterium | reverse complement strand
TTTCTTGTCGCCGGGCTTGGCCACCGCAGCACCCGGCGCGCCGGGTTTGGCCGCGGGTTTGTGGATCGTGCCCTTGATGCCCGCGGCCTCGGCCGCCGGATTGGCTACTTCGGCCTTCTTCGCGGTCTGCACGCCCTTGGGCCGCGACATCATTTCGCGGATCGCTGCGGCTTCGTTCTCGGCCTTCTTGCGGCGGGCGTCGGAATCGGCTTGCGCCTGACGTGCGCTGGCGTCGGCATCGGCGGCCTTGACGACACGCAGGCCGGGTTTGGGGGTCTCGGCGGCGATGGCCGGCGCGGTGGCCGGCGTGCCGGTCGGCGCGGGTGTGGCCCCCGGTGACGGGCTGCTCGCTGCGGCAGCGCCTGCTTTTGCCGACGTCACGGCCGGTGCGGCGCTGGCCGCCGAACCCGCCACTGGCACCACATTCGGGCTCGCGGCTTTGGCCGTGGCCTCGGCGGCGGCCTGCGCGGCCGCCGCTGCGATGGCTGCGGCTTCGGCCGCCTCGCGCTCGCGAGCCGCCTGTGCCGCGGCTTCGGCCTGGCGCTGGCGCTCTTCGGCGTCTTCTATCTGGCGCTGGATCAGCGCGGCCTGCGACGCGGCTTCGGCTTCGCGGCGCGCCTGTTCGGCGTCGTCGATCAACGCCGCTGGCGGGGCCTCGGCTTCTTCGGCGGCTGCCGGGGCGTCATCACGCTTGACAAAGGTGCGCTTCTTGCGCACCTCGACCTGGATCGTGCGCGCCTTGCCCGAGGCATCAGCCTGCTTGATCTCGCTCGTGCTCTTGCGCGTGACGATGATCTTCTTGCGCTCGGTCGGCGAGGTGCCGTGCGCGGTGCGCAGGAAGTCCAGCAGCCGCTCCTTGTCGCTTTCGGTCAGCGCATCTTCGGGCGACTGCTTGGCGACGCCGGCCGACTGCAACTGGTCGATCAATGCCGCCGTCGGGCGGTTGAGCTGCGCGGCGAACTGGGCGACGGTGGTTACTGCCATGGGTGAGGGTCCTTCGGGGTCCGGTGCCTGATGTCTCTATCTCGTGTCGTGGGCTTCAGGCGGTGAACCAGTGCTCGCGGGCTTTCATGATCAGCGTGCGCGCCTGCGCATCGTCGACGCCCGACATCTCTGTCAGTTCATCGACGGCCAGGTCGGCCAGGTCGTCACGCGTGTGCACGCCGCCATCGGCCAGCTTGGCGATGAGCTCCGGCGACATGCCTTCGAGATCGCGCAGGTTTTGCGAAACCTCTTCGACCTTTTCTTCTTTTTCGATCTCCATCGTGAGCAGCGCATCCTTGGCCCGGGTGCGCAGTTCGTGGACGGTGCTTTCGTCAAAAGCCTCGATCTCGAGCATCTCCTGCAGCGGCACATAGGCCACTTCTTCGAGGCTGGTGAAGCCTTCGGCGATGAGGATGTCGGCGACCTCCTGGTCGACGTCGAGCTTGTTCACGAACAGCGTGCGCAGGCCGTCGCTCTCTTCGGCGTGTTTGGCGTTGGACTCTTCGGCGGTCATGATGTTGATGCGCCAGCCGGTGAGGTCAGACGCCAGGCGCACGTTCTGGCCGCCGCGGCCGATCGCGATGGCCAGGTTTTCTTCGTCGACGACGACGTCCATCGCGTGGCGTTCTTCGTCGACGACGATCGACTGCACGTTGGCCGGCGCCAGCGCGCCGATCACAAACTGCGCCGGGTCGTCGGACCAGAGCACGATGTCGACGCGCTCGCCGGCAACTTCATTCGTCACCGCATTCACGCGCGAACCGCGCACACCGACGCAGGTGCCGATCGGGTCGACGCGCCGGTCGTGCGAGACGACGGCGATCTTGGCCCGGCTGCCGGGGTCGCGGGCACAACTCTTGATCTCGAGCAGACCTTGTTCGATCTCGGGCACTTCTTGCGCGAAGAGTTCGATCATGAAACCCGGCGCGCTGCGCGACAGCAGGATCTGCGCGCCGCGCAGCGTGGTGTCGATGCCGGCGATGAAGGCGCGAACGCGGTCGCCGGTGCGCAGGTTTTCCTTCGGGATCATGTCCGGGCGGCGCAGCCGGCCCTCGACGCGGCCGCTCTCGACAATGATGTCGCCCTTGTCCAGGCGCTTGACGGTGCCAACAAAAATCTTGTCGCCGCGCGACAGAAAGTCGTTGAGCAGGGTCTCGCGCTCGGCGTCGCGGATCTTCTGCAGGATGACCTGCTTGGCGGCCTGCGCACCGATGCGGCCGATCGTGACCGAGTCCACCGGCTCTTCGATGTAGTCGCCCTCTTCGATGTCGGAGATCTGCTCCTGCGCTTCAAAGAGCAGCATCTCGGCGTCGGGGATCTGCAGGCCGGCATCGTTGGGCACGACATGCCAGCGGCGAAAGGTTTCGTACTCGCCGGTGTCACGGTCGACCGCGACACGGATATCGACCTCGCCGCCATGCAGCTTTTTGGTGGCCGACGCCAGCGCGGCCTCAACCGCACCGAACACGACTTCGCGTTCGACCGTCTTCTCGCGCGAGATGGCCTCCACCAACATCAGCAGTTCTCGGTTCATTTTCTTCGAGACCTTTCCTCAACCCTAATCGCCCAAGCCGCGCGCCGAACGCGCACGCCCTTTGAAGTCGATGACCGGCACGAGGCGGGCCTCGCGCACTTCATCGAGCACAAAATTCAGTTCACTGCCGGCCTTCTCGCCGTCCAGCGCAAGCTGCCAGCCGGCCACCGACTTGGCCAGCACGCCGCGCCAGTGTTTGCGGCCCTGGAAGGCCAGCTTCAAAGTCAGCTCGATCGTGCTGCCGGCAAAACGCCCGAAGTCGGCTTCTTTTTTCAGCGGCCGGTCGACGCCCGGCGAAGACACTTCAAGCCGCTCGTAGGCGACCTCGTCAACTTCGAGCGAATACTGCAACTGGCGTGTGACGGCTTCGCAGTCGTCGACGGTCACAAACTCACCCGCACCGCGCGCCTCAGGGTAGGCCTGCCCCGGCAGGCGGTCGATGAAGACACGCAACAGGCCACGCGCCGAACGGTCGACATCGACCAGGTCGTAACCGAGCCCGGCGACCGTGCGTTCCACCGCAGCCTGCCAACCCGTGCCTTGCGTCGTGCCTACCAACTCCAGAACCTGCCCCTCGTCGCTCATTGCCGCTGCTTGCCGCTGTCCTTGCTGTCGACCTTGCTGTCGACCTCGCTGTCGACATACACAAAAGACGATCAGCCAAAAAAAATGGGCTGGAAGAGTCCGCCCACCCGGTATTCAGCGAAACGCGGATTATAGGCATGGCGCGGTGGCCGGGCAAACATTGCCGGCCCGTTGCTGGCCCATTGCCCGGCACTGCACTGCAAGACGCGGGCCGCATGGGAAAATCCGCCCCGCATCAAATGGAGACGACATGGGATTCCTCGCCGGCAAACGCCTGCTCATCACGGGTGTGCTCAACAACCGGTCGATCGCCTACGGCATCGCCCGGGCCTGCCACCGCGAAGGCGCCGAGCTCGCTTTCAGCTACCAGGGCGAGCGCTTCAAGGAGCGCATCACCGAGTTCGCCGCCGAGTTGGGCTCGAAACTGGTCTTTGAATGTGATGTCGCTGACGACCAACAGATCCAGCGCCTGTTCGACGACCTCGGCCGGGCCTGGGAGCAGTTCGACGGCTTTGTGCACGCCATCGCTTTCGCGCCGCGCGAAGCTATCGCGGGGGATTTTCTCGACGGCTTCACACGCGAAAATTTCCGCGTCGCGCACGAGATCTCGTCGTACAGCTTCCCGGCGATGGCCAAGGCCGCGCTGCCGCGGCTGCGCCCAGGCGCGTCGCTGCTGACGCTGACCTATCTCGGTGCGGTGCGTTATGTGCCCAACTACAACCTGATGGGCCTGGCCAAGGCCTCGCTCGAATCCGGCGTGCGTTTTCTGGCCCAAAGCCTGGGTGCGAAGGGTGTGCGCGTGAACGCCATCTCGGCCGGGCCGATCAAGACCCTGGCCGCGTCGGGCATCAAGAATTTCGGCAAGCTGCAGGCCGAGTTTGCGGCCACCGCGCCGATCCGGCGCAACGTGACGATCGACGATGTCGGCAACGCGGCCGCGTTTTTGCTGTCCGACCTGAGCGCCGGCATCAGCGCCGAGGTGATGTATGTCGACGGCGGCTTCAGCCAGGTGATGGGGACCTCGGCGGCCGAGTGAGGCCGCGCGCGGCCGAGCGCGGCCATCTACCGGCCGCCGCCAGCGCAGCCTCAGTCCCGCACGCAGTCCACGTAGTAGCGCCGCGCGCCGGCCGGCCCGTCGTCGACCTCGACGAGCCCGTGCACGTCGGTATCAAAACCCGGGAACGCAGCGTTGAACTCGCGTGTGAAGCGCAGGTAGTCGACGATTTTCTTGTTGAATCGCTCACCCGGGATGAGCAGCGGGATGCCCGGCGGGTAAGGTGTCAACAGCGCCGTCGTGATGCGGCCTTCGAGGTTGTCGATCTCGACCCGTTCGGTGGTGCGGTGGGCGATATGCGCGTAGGCGTCGCTGGGTTTCATTGCCGGGTGCAGGTCGGACAAATACATCTCGGTGACCAGTCGCGCGACTTGTGCCAGAGCATCCACGGCATGTACGCCAAGGGTGATGTCGCGCGACTGGTCACCGAGATGTATTTGTCCGACCTGCACCCGGCAATGAAACCCAGCGACGCCTAC
>JANOKR010000120.1:0-13906 GCA_031419315.1 Betaproteobacteria bacterium | reverse complement strand
CCCAACCCCGGCTGGGCCGGTGGCGGCCGGGCGCTGAGAAGTCCAATTCAGCGCGCTGGTCGATTACCGCGGACCGCCACTGCTGCAAGTCGCAGAGTCGGCGCGGGGGTGGCCCGGCGAAGTGCCTAAGAATTCCAGAAGCGTAGCCGGGCCACCCCCGTGCCGGCTCTGCGCTCGCCGATGTCGAAGCACTGGCGAAGTTCGGCCGTTCGGCCGTTCGGCCGTTCGGCGCGGCCGCAAGCTACTCCCCGCCGCCGCGCCAGATCGCAAAAAACGCCTTCAGCTTGGTCCAGCCGCCGAGGCGCTCGTCGGAGATGACATCGAGAAAGTCCGACAGTCGTTTGGACTTGACCATCGTGTAGAACGTTAGCGATATCGTCGGCACGAAGACGAGCAAGAAGTAACCGAACTTGGTGAGCAGTGACGAATCGGCCTCGGCAAAGAGATTCATGCCTAGGAAGCCGGTGGTCACGGTGCCAATCAAGCCGAAGATCGTGACCACCGTCAGGCGCACCACGGTATTCGCCTGCCGGCGCAGGCTGTCGGCATCGAGATAGCCGTTCATGTCGTGGATGCGCTGTTTGACCTCTTCGTACAGCGGGTCGATCTGCAGGTGCTGCGTGCACATGTGGAACAGCGCCTTCACATGCGCCTGCTCGCTGATCTCGTGGAACCAGTAGCGGTGCGTGAAGCTCAGGAAACCGACATAACTCATGCGGATCTGGCGCTTGAAGCGTTTGATCGTCGCCGGCCGGCTCACGTCGAGCCCGGTCAGCGCCTCGGCCAGCTGGTCGGAGAACATCAGCAGCGTCGCCTTCTGGAAATGGGCGATCAGGAAGAGTAAAAAATGCTGGTGCCGGAACTGCGCCAGCACACCGCGGTCACGGCAGGTGAAAAACTCGGCGCCGGCCTGGCCGACGACGACCAGCGACAGCCCCGAGCAGAGATAGCGTGTATTCGGCGCCGCGCCGGCATCGGCCCAAAAGCGGTCGTAGCAGAAACGCTGCTCGAAGTCCGCCAGGTGCTGCTCGGCATAGGGCAGCGCGGTGCCGCTGCCGGCAACGCTGGTCTGCGCCGGGGCGACGTCGGCGCCGCCGCCGGTAACGAGCCCCAGGCGGATGAAATCGTTGCGCGAAAGCGCGCGTGGATCATCCACTGCCAGGTAGGCCATCATCGGCATCCGGTAGTACTCGATCTGGCGAAAGCGCAGTCTGCCGCTGGCGCCGGAATGGTGGTTCACCAGCGGCGCGAGCATGAACTCCCAATGCGACGAAATGCGCGGCGCGCGGTGCTCGCCGACATGCGCCAGGAAAGCATCGCGCTGTTGCGCATCACTCGCCGCGAGCACCTGCCCTTTGGCGTCGAGCCACTCGACCTGCGCCATGCAGTGCAGCGGCAGGCCACGGTTGTCCCAGCCGGCCGGGTAGGCGCGGCCAAAGCGGTACAGCAGCTCCTGCGCCTGCGCCAGGCTGAGGTCGTCGGCGCCGACCTCGACGTTGAGCAGCACGACGTCGACGCCATAAAAAAAGTACAGGTCGACATGGATCACCGACAGCGTGATCGGCGCGTCGCCCGGCACCGCAACGACCCGCACCGCGGCGATATCGTGGCGGCGGAAGGTGCGCATCGGCGAGCTCGCGCTGGCCGTGTCGTCTTCGCGCCGCGCCCGGCCTTCGCCGTAAAGAAAACGCTGCACATACGGCAGGAAGGTCACGAACTCGTTGTAGTGGCGCTCGTGAAAACCCGCCGCGTCACCGGTGTATTCGTCGAACTCCTCGCGCCAGGGCGACGCCGCGCCAATGTCGCGCAGCAACTGCCATGGCGCGCGCCGCTGCTCGGAATCGTCAGCCGCGGCCTGCGGGATCAGGCGCAGCGGCCACAGCAGCACCTGGCGCAGGTGGCGCACGCGTTGCGCTTCGGCGGGCGCAGCACGGCCCTCGCCGGGGTCGGGCTGGTTGGCACGGGTGGCTTGCAACATGAGTGCAGTGTATGCACGCGCGGCGCGCTTTCGACCCGCTCTTGCCACCCCGTCAAGACTTCAGTTGCGCCAGCGGGTCAACGCAGCCAGCGCGGGCGGCGCCGGCCAGCGTGCCGCGTCAATCGGCCTGATCGCTGTGGATGCCGCCGGCACCTGCAGCAGCGCGTTGATCCAGCCGCCGTGGCTGACCACGATGCAGCTTGCCATCGGGGCCTGCCGCGTGCCGACATCCTCAGCACCAGCTGCCGCCGCGCGGCAAGCCCCGATGGCAACCGCATCGGCCCAGGCTCTTGCCCGCGCGGCAAGCGCTGCAAGCGACTCGCCACCGCCGGGCGCGTGGTGCAGCAGGTCGGCTTGCCAGGCGTTGACTTCGTCGTGGCCGATCTGCGCCCAGCCGCGCCCTTCCCAGGCGCCGAAGTCGATCTCGATCAAGGCCGGGTCGATGCACAAACGCCAACCCCAGCGACGCAGCCAGCGCCCGACATCGGCGCAACGCCGCAGCGGCGAGACATGCACGGCCTGCAGCAGGCCGTGACGGCGCGCGCTGGCGCGGACGCGGTGCGCCAGGCGCTTGGCCTTGCGCGGGTCGACCCGCAGATCGGTGCGCCCGATGCAGCGCCCGGCCGCCGCGCTTGCGCGGGGATGGCGCCAGAGCCAAAACTCGATCGTCGGCACGGTGTTTTGCGCGCCGCCAATCAGCGCGGGCCCGGCGCCGCCAGCAGGGCCAGATAGACCACCAGTTCCGCCACCTGTTGCGCCGCGCCGAGGGTGTCGCCGGTATAACCGCCGAGCCGGCGTTGCAGCCAGCGTGCCGCCAGCACCGTGATGGCCACCAGCGCAGCTGCAGCAGCACCGAGTGCAACACCCCCAACGCCCGACATCAGCGCCACCAGTGCGGCCAGCAGACACCAACCCAGGGCCACGCCGAGGCTCGCGTGCGACACCTGCTGGGCCATCGGCTTGGCCTTGCTGTGTTCGGCATCACCGGCATACCGCAGCAGCACGAGCAACACCACCGGCACGCCACGTGACAGCGCATGTGCGGCCGGCAAGGCCAGCAGCGCGAGCACCAGGTCGCGGCTGGCCAGGCCATGCAGCGCGGCCGCTTTCAGCGCCAGCACCAGCAACAAACCGATGGCGCCATAACTGCCGATGCGCGAGTCCTTCATGATCTGCAACGCACGTTCGCGGCTCACCGCGCCGCCGAGACCGTCGCAGGTATCGGCGAGGCCATCTTCGTGGAAAGCGCCGGTGATCCACACCGTTGCAGCCATCGACAGCAGCACCGCCACCGCCAGTGGCCAGGCCCAGGCCGAGGCCCACAACACCAGCGCACCAAATCCGCCGACGAGCAGCCCGACGGCCGGGAAGTGCCGCGCGCTGGCATGCAGCCATTCGTCGCGGTAACCAAGCCCGGCCGGCACGTGAACGCGAGTCAGAAATTGCAGCGCGATCAAAAACACGCGCAGCTCATGGCGCACGTTGGCTGACCCCCGCCGACTCGAAACTCGCCATCTGCTCCAGCAAGCGTTGCGCGGAGCAGATCAGCGGCCACGCCAGGGCCGCGCCGGAACCTTCGCCCAGGCGCAGCCCGAAGTCGAGCAGCGCCTGCACGCCCAGACTGCGCAGCCAGCGTGCATGGCCACTCTCAGCGCTGCAATGAGCAAAAACGCAGCGCTGCAACACCGCCGGCGCCAGCGCCGCCGCCACCGCCACCGCCGCGGTGCTGATGAAACCGTCGACCACGACAAGCCGGCGCTCGCGAGCGGCTTCGAGGATCGCCCCGGTCATGGTCGCGATCTCGAGGCCACCGAATGCGGCCAGCGCTTCCAGCGGGCCGCTCGCTGCAGCGTGCAAAGCCAGCACGCGGCCGAGCACAGCGGTTTTGTGGGCCAGGCCGGCGTCGTCCAGCCCGGTCCCGCGCCCGACACATTCGTGCAGCGGCGCCTGCGTCAACCGCGCCATCAGCAGCGCGGCGGCCGAGGTGTTGCCGATGCCCATCTCGCCGAGTAGCAACACGTTGCCGGGCCGCGAGCGCAGCAGCGCGGCACCCTGCTCGAGCGCCTGCGCACATTGAGCGGCCGTCATCGCCGGGCCGCAGGCGCTGTCGGCGCTGCCGGCAGCGACCTTGGCGATCACCAGCCCCGGTTGGGGCGCGAAGTCGCTGCGCACACCACAGTCGACCACCGTCAATGCGATGCCATGCTGGCGCGCAAGCACCGCCACGGCGGCGCCACCGCCCAGCATGTTCAGCACCATCTGCGCCGTCACTTCGGCCGGGTAAGCCGACACGCCCTGCGCGGCCAGGCCATGGTCGGCCGCGAAGACCAACAGCTGCGGCAATCGCAGCGTTGGTGCATCAACACCCTGCACCAGCGCGATCTGCAGCGCGAGTTGCTCGAGCCGACCGAGCGCGCCGAGCGGTTTGGTCTTCAAGTCGATGCGCCGCTGCACACGGGCCGCCAGCGCGCTGTCGTTGAGGAAAGGAATCTCGATGTGAATCATGCGGTCGTCGCCCAGGCCTTGCAAAAGGCATGCAGTTGCTCAAGGCCGTCGGTCAGCGCCGCCGGGCCCGGTTGCAGGATGTCGCAGGATTTGATCTCGTGCAGGCGGCCTGAACGCACCGCGGGCACCTCGGCCCAGCCGGCGCGTACAGCGACCTTCTCGGGCCTGAATTTTTTCCCGCACCACGAGCCGACGATGAGGTCGGGCACGCGCCGCGCCGGCTCCGACGGATCGGTGATGACGCGGTCGCGGCCCATCGATTGCACCCCCAGCTCGGGGAAAATATCGTCACCGCCAGCGATGCCGATCAACTGCGAGACCCACTGGATCGCGCTGATCATCGGGTCGTCCCACTCCTCGAAATAGACCTTCGGCCGGCGTGGCCAGGCCTGCGCCACCGCGCCGATTTCTGCATGCCGGCGCTGGCAGCCTTCGATCCAGCTTTCGGCGGCGGCCTGGGCACCGATCAAGCCCGCCACCAGCCGCAGCGTGGCGAAGATCTCGTCGATGCTGCGCTGGTTGGTGACAAGCACATTCAGCCCGGCACGGATGAGCTTGTCGGCGAGTGCCGCCTGCATGTCGGAGAAGCCGATCACCAGGTCCGGCTCAAGCGCCACGATCTTGTCGATCTTGCCGTCGAGAAAGGCCGAGACGCGCGGTTTTTCGACACGCGCGCGCCTGGGCCGCACGGTGTAGCCGCTGATGCCGACGATGCGGGTGTCTTCACCGAGCAGGTACAGCCACTCGGTGGTCTCTTCGGTGAGGCAGACGATGCGCTGCGGGCCGCTGCGGGTCATGACGGATTGTGGTCGACGCTGGCAGGCTGCCGGTCGATCGCGGGCAGCGCCACCCAGCGCTGCTGGCCGTTGGCGCGCACCGCTTCGATCGTGATGGCATGGTCGAAGACCTTGGCCAGCGCGGCTTGCAACGCAGCGGCGGCCGGTGGGCCATCGGCAACGATGTGGCCGCCGGCGACGACGACGATGCGGTCGGCAGCGAGCGCCAGGCTCAGGTCGTGCAGCACCGTGACCACCACCGCGCCGGCACGCGCGCGTCGCAGCAGACCGCCGAGCAGCGCGCGCTGATGTGGCGCATCGAGGTGACTGGTCGGCTCGTCGAGCAGCAGCACCGGGGCCTGCACCGCCAGCGCGCGGGCGAGCAGCACACGCTGGCGTTCGCCGCCGGAAAGTTCGTTCAAGCGGCGGTTCGCAAACGGCGTTGCTTCGGTCTCGGCCATCGCCTGCTGCACCGCCGTCTCGTCGGCCGAACCCGGGTTCGCCCACAGGCCGTGGTGCGGCAAGCGGCCCAGGCGCACGATATCGATCGCGCTCAGGTCACCGACCGCCTCGCCCTGCTGCGCCAACCAGGCGATGTGGCGGCCGCGGCTGCGCGCGCTGTGCGCGGCCAAGTCCTGGCCATCGAGCCGCACGGCACCCGCCGCCGCCGGCAGCAGACCGGCCAGCGCACGCAACAATGTCGACTTGCCTGCACCGTTAGGGCCGACGATCGTGGTCCAGCCGGCACCCAGCTTCAGGCTCACATCGTGCAACACGGTGCGGCCACCGAGGTGCACCCGCAGGCCTTGCGCGGCGATCATGCCGCGGCACCCCGGCGGTGCAAAAGTACAAACAGGTAGGCACCACCGAGCACCGCGGTGAGCACGCCCACCGGCAGCTCCTGCGGCGGTATCAGGCTGCGCGCCAGCACATCGGCGGCGAGCAGCAGCGCGCCGCCAGTGGCGGCGCTGGCGAGCAGCAAAAAACCATGCGTCGCGGCCACCCAGCGGCGCACCAGGTGCGGCGCGACGAGGCCGACAAAAGCGACCAGGCCGACCTGCGACACCGCCAGGCCGGTGGCCAGCGCCAGCGCGCCGACGAGCGCGGCGCGCAACCGCGGCAGGTTCAGCCCCAGGCTGCTGGCGCTGTCTTCGCCCAGCGCCAGCGCGTCCAGGGTGCGCGCCAACGCCGCAGCCAGCGGTGCGGCGACGGCCAAGCCGGCCGCCAGCCAGGCGACTGCGCCCCAGTCGAGCAACGCGGTATTGCCGAGCATGAAACTTTGGCGCCCACGCAGCGCCTGCGGCACCGCGCTGGTGACGAGGTCGCTGAGCGCCGTCAGCATCACCCCGACCACCACCCCGGCAAGCAGCAGCCGGGTGGTCTGGTTCGCGCCGCGCGCCAGCAGCAGAGTCAGCATCATGCCGCCGAGCGCGCCGACAAAAGCCGCGCCGACAACGCCGGCCTGCACCAGCCAGCCGGCTGCGGCGCCCCCCGCACCGGCCAGCGCGCCCGCCGCCAGCACGAGCACGACGGCGAGCGAAGCGCCGGCCGCCGAGCCGAGCAGGTAGGGGTCGGCGAGCGGGTTGCGAAACAGGCCCTGCGCAATGGCGCCGGCCAGCCCGAGCAGCGCGCCGGCCAGCCACGCGCCGAGCGTGCGCGGCGCGCGAATTTCAGCCACGATGATGTGCCCCGCTGCGGCGGGGTCACCGAGCGCTTGCAGCGCGTCGAAGGACCAGCCGTCGCTGCCGGCGAGCAGCCCGGCGAGCAGCAGCACCGAGGTCGCGCCGAGCAGCGCGCCAAACAAGGCGCCGCGTGACGAGCTCACGGCCGGCCCGACGCCGGGTCGGGCAGGTGCGCCAGGCAGTCAGCCAGCGCCTGTGCGGCCTGGCCCAGGCGCGGCCCGGGGCGGGTGACAAGTTCATAGCGGTCGCGGTCCAGAGCGCAGACCTGGTTCAGTTGCAGCGCACGCAGTTGCAACCAGCCCGGCCGCTGCGCCATCGAAGCGACATTCGCCTGGGCGGCGATCAGCAACTGCGGTTGCACACGCACGACATGTTCGGGGTTGAGTTTGGGGAACGCGCCCATCGACGCTGGCGCGATATTTTCAAGCTGCAGGCGCGCCAGCGTCTGGCCGACAAACGACGCCGCGCCAGCGACATACGGCGCGGCATCGACTTCGAAATACACCACCCGCCCGCGCAGGCGCGCCGGCACCGTCGCCGCGGCGCGGGTGATCTCGGCCTCGATGGCCTGCCACAGCGCCGGCGCCGCCGCCGGGGTGCCAAGCAGGTCGGCGATGGCCTGCAGGCTGGCCTGCACCTGGGCATGGTTGTCGGAGTCAAACGCGAGCACTTTCAGGCCGAGCGACTCGAGCCGGTCAACGGCACGCGTCGAACGCGCAGCAAGCACGACATCGGGCCGCAACACCACGATGCGCTCGACCTGCGCATCGTCCATGCCGCCAATCTTGGGCAGCGCCAGCACGCTGGCGGGGGTGTTGGAGTAGCGGTCGGTGCCCACCAGCCGGTTGCAAGCGCCGAGCGCGCAGACCGTTTCGGTCAGCGAAGGCAGGAGGCTCACGATGCGCTGCGGCGGCGCGGCAAAACGGTGTTCGACCCCGCGGTGATCGCGCACGACGGGCTGGGCCCGGGCGGGCAACACCACCGCGGTCAGCAGCCACGCAATCGCGATCGCCCAGGCCAACCAACCGGCCGGCGCCAAGGCGAGCGGGATCGGCGGGATCGCCCGCACCGCCCGCCCGGCGCGTCCGGTGTGCCCAGCGCGCAAATTGCGCTGCCACTGCGTTGCCAAGTTAGAGCCCGCCGTCGTAGCGCAGGCCGATCCAGGCCTGGCGGCCCAGGCCCTGGTAGTCGCGCAGCGGTTCGCGGTCGACACCGGTGGCATTCAGCAGCTTGGCCTGGAGCTGCCAGCGTGGCGCAAAACGCCAGCGGGTGTGGAGGTCGAGCGTGGTCTCGGCGGCAAGCTGTTTGCCACCATCCGGGCGCGCGCCGACACGCAACAGCGCGGCGCCGAAGGTCCAGGCACCGCCGGCCCAATCGGCACCAAGATGCGCCTGGTGCGCGGCGCGCCGCGTCAGCCGCGTGCCGCTGTCGGCGTCGGTGGCGTCGAGCAGATCGAGGCGCGCGCTCAAGGACAGGTCGCCGCTGCCAAACGACGCAACGCGGTGCTGCGCACCGAGGCTGGCGCCGAACAGACGCGCCCGGGCGACGTTCCTTGCGCAGCCGAAGTCGTAGGCCGGGTCGGCAGGGCAGAAGCTGCGGTCGGCTTCGTAGCCGATCAGATCGCGCACCCGGTTCAGGTAGACCGTGGCCTGCGCCGACGAACTGCCGCGGCGCCATTCAACGCCAACCTCGGCACTGCGGCCACGTTCTGGCCGCAGCGTCGCGACGCCATAACCCGGGTAGTAGAGGTCGTTGAAACTCGGCGCGCGGAAGGTCGAACCCAATAGCGCACGCAGCCGCAGTTCGGCCGTCAACGCGAGGGCGCCGCCGGCGCGTGCCGTCGTCACGCCACCAAAATCAGAATTCTGGTCGCGGCGCAGATCGGTCTGCCACGACCAGGCACCCCGCGCGCCGGTGAGCGCCAGCACCGCGCCGGTGTTGCGCCGTTTGACATCGCCGAAGAAGCTGGTCGAGGACGCCGTTTCAGTGCCACGCTCGATCGCCCCGACGAGCTCGCCTGCCGCGCCGGTGGCGATCGCGACCTGCGCCATGAACTGCTCACGCTCGGTGCGATAGCGGTCAGGCTGGCTGCCGCCGGTGGTGGAGTCGTCGGTGCTGCGAGAAGCGCGCGCGCTGGCGGTCAGGCCCGCGCCAAAGCTGGCACGCCAGTCGATCGCCGCCGTCGTGACACGCTGGCGGTTGCGAAAGTCGGCCGAAGCATCTTGCGCGAACGTCGGCGGCAGAAATTCGCTGGCGTCGTACTGCGAATTCAGCCGCGACTGCATCAGCGTCAGGCCGATGCGTTGGCCGGCGGCCGGCACCAGACCCAGCTGCGCTTGCGCGCTGGTCAGCGTGTAGCCATCGGCATCGGGGTTGTGGTTGCCAAACAGGTCGCCGGCGCGCAAGGCCGTCACCCCGCGGCTGGCTTCGCGCGACACCGATGCGGCGAGGTCCCAGGCGCCCGATCGGCTGCCGAAGCCGGCCGAGACTTCGCTGCTGCCCAGGCCGCCGAGCGCAGCATGGGCATCGAAGCGCGGCGCGCCCTCACCACGCCGGGTAAAGATCTGCACCACACCGCCCACCGCGTCGGCGCCATACAGGCTCGAGCCCGGGCCGCGCAGCACTTCGATGCGGTCGATCTGCGCCAGGCTCAGGGTTTCGAATGCGGTCGCGCCGACGGTCGCCGAGCCGATGCGCACACCGTCGATCAAGACCACGGTCTGCCCCGACGCTGCGCCGCGGATGAAAACGCCGCCGTTCTGGCCAGGCCCGCCGTTGCGCGAGAGCTGCACGCCGGCTTCGCGGCGCAACAGGTCGGCCACCGAATCGGCGGGGCTGGCGTTGATCGCTTCGCGGTGAATGACCACCACATCGGCGGCGAGCTTGTCGGCCGCGACAGGCTCGCGGCTGCCGGTGATGACGATGGTCGACGGCGCCTGCGCAGCGGCGGACGAGACAAAGACGGCCGAAGCGGCCGCAGCGCAAAAGCGCAGATTGAAAATCAAGAGGGACCTCCATCCACACGCCCCGTGTGGACCAGCGTTAAAAACGCCGGCTCGAAGGTCTGACCCGCAGTCGTGGCGCCGCTGCAAAACCGCAGCTGCCACGCCCACATCGCCCACCGCGATACCGGCTTCCATTGCATCGGGCCGGTATCCGGGCTGGCGAGTGCCGAACGGCTGAACCAATGCCGTTCGAAGTGCGTGGCGCCTTCCCAGGAGCTGCGAAGCTCCCAGTGGCTGCGAATGCCACGCCCTCCTCGCTGACCGTTGCGGGGGCAGCGCCGGAATCGTCGATGCCTTGGAGGACATCAACCCACCGGCTTCCCGTTTAACCCGTCGTCGCGAGCGCAACGGCAGGCACCTGGTGCAAGCCGGGCGATCGTACCCCAGCACCATGCCAGCGGCTGCGCATCACGCAAGCGAGCAGCCAAGCGGGCAGGTAAGCGAGCGGATCGCGCCAAGACGCTGCCGATATAATTTCGATTTCCCACTCGGCACTCCGGCGCGCAGCCTTGCGCGGCGATGGATGCCGCAAGCAATGACCAAGTTTGTCTTCGTCACCGGCGGTGTGGTGTCCTCGTTGGGCAAGGGCATCGCCGCCGCGTCACTGGCCGCCATCCTCGAGTCGCGCGGCCTCAAAGTCACCCTCGTCAAACTCGACCCGTACCTGAATGTGGACCCGGGCACGATGAGCCCGTTCCAGCACGGCGAGGTCTTTGTCACCGACGACGGCGCCGAGACCGACCTCGACCTCGGCCACTACGAGCGTTTCATCAGCACCAAGATGAAACGCACGAACAATTTCACCGCCGGCCAGATCTACAAAACCGTGCTTGAGCGTGAACGCCGCGGCGACTATCTCGGCAAGACGGTGCAGGTGATCCCGCATGTCACCAACGAGATCCAGGAGTTCGTCAAACGCGGCGCGAATGAAGTCGACGTGGCGATCGTCGAGATCGGCGGCACCGTCGGTGATATCGAATCGCTGCCTTTCCTGGAGGCGGTACGCCAGATGAGCCTGAGGCTGGGGCCCACGAACAGCGCCTTTGTGCACCTGACCTACGTGCCGTGGATCGCCGCGGCCGGTGAGCTCAAGACCAAGCCGACCCAGCACACGGTGCAGAAGATGCGCGAAATCGGCATCCAGCCCGACGTGCTGCTGTGCCGCGCCGACCGGCCGATCCCCGACGAGGAGCGCGACAAGATCTCGCTGTTCACCAATGTGCAGCCGCACGGCGTGATCTCGATGTGGGACGTGGACACCATCTACAAGGTGCCGCGTGTGCTGCACGAGCAGGGTTTGGACGAGCTGATCTGCATGAAGCTGCAGTTGCTCACACGCCCGGCCGACCTGCGCCGCTGGGATACGCTGGTGCATGAAGTCGAACATCCGCAGTCGACGGTGAAGATCGCGATGTGCGGCAAGTACACCGACCTGTCGGACTCCTACAAGTCGCTCAACGAAGCGCTGCGCCATGCCGGCATCCACAACCACGCCAAGGTCGAGATCGACTACGTCGACTCCGAGACGCTGACCCCGCAGTCGGTGCAGCAGCTCGCCAGCTTCGACGCGATCCTGGTGCCCGGCGGTTTTGGCAAACGTGGCATCGAAGGCAAGATCTGCGCGGTGCAGTTCGCCCGCGAGCACCAGATCCCCTACCTGGGCATCTGCCTGGGCATGCAGGTCGCGACGATCGAATATGCGCGCCATGTCGCCGGCCTGGCAGATGCCAATTCCACCGAGTTCGAGCCAGCGACACCGCACCCGGTGATCGCGCTGATCGAAGAATGGAAAGACCGCGACGGCTCGATCCAGAAACGCGATGCCAGCTCCGACCTTGGCGGCACGATGCGCCTGGGCGCGCAGAGTTCCGACGTGGCACCGGGCACGCTGGCGCACCAGATCTATGGCGATGTCGTCACCGAGCGCCATCGCCATCGTTACGAAGCGAATGTTTTTTACCTCGACCGGCTCAAAGCCGCCGGACTGGTGATCTCGGCGCTGACGCAGCGCGAGCAGTTGACCGAGATGGTCGAGCTGCCGCAGGACCAACACCCGTGGTTTGTCGGCGTGCAGTTTCACCCCGAGTTCAAGAGCACCCCCTGGGGTGGACACCCGCTGTTTTCGAGCTACGTCAAGGCCGCGCTCGACCACAAGGCGCGGCGCAGTGAAGCACCGCTGAAAGCGGTGGCATGAATCGACGCCGGGGGCAGCAATGAAACTCTGTGGCTTCGATGTCGGCCTCGAGCGGCCCTTCTTTCTGATCTCCGGCCCCTGTGTGGTTGAAAGTGAACAGCTGCAGATGGATGTTGCCGGGCATCTGAAAGAAGTCACTTCGGCGCTCGGCATCCCGTTCATCTTCAAGTCGAGCTACGACAAGGCCAACCGCTCCAGCGGCAGCACCTTTCGCGGCCCGGGCATGGAGCGTGGCCTCGAAATCCTGGCCAAGGTGCGGCGCGACTTGGCCGTGCCAGTGCTCACCGATGTGCACAGCGAAGCCGAAGTCGCCGCGGTGGCCGCGGTGGTCGATGTTTTGCAGACACCGGCCTTCCTTTGCCGGCAGACCGACTTCATCCGCGCGGTGGCGCAGAGCGGCAAGCCGGTGAATATCAAGAAGGGCCAGTTCCTTGCGCCGCACGACATGAAAAATGTCATCGACAAGGCGCGTGCCGCGGCGCGCGACAAGGGCCTGGACGAAGACCGCTTCAACCTGCGAGCGCGGCGCGAGTTTTGGCTACAACAACCTCGTCTCCGACATGCGCGCGCTGGCGATCCTGCGCGAAACCGGCGCGCCGGTGGTCTTCGACGCCACGCACAGTGTGCAGCTGCCCGGCGGCTTGGGGCAGAGCAGCGGCGGCCAGCGCGAATTTGTGCCGGTGCTGGCGCGGGCGGCGGTCGCGGTCGGTGTCGCCGGGCTGTTCATGGAAACCCATCCTGACCCGGCCAATGCGATGAGCGACGGGCCGAACGCGGTGCCGCTCAAACATATGCGCGCGCTGCTCGAACAACTGCTGGCGCTGGACCGGGTGATCAAGTCTCAGCCGCTGCTCGAAAACGACTTCCAACCCTGACGCGGCAAGCTGGCAATTCACATGAGCGCCTACATCATTGCCGACATCACGATCACCAACGAAGCGCAGATGGTCGAGTACCGCCAGTGGAGCAGCCGCGCGATGCAGGAGCATGGCGCCGAGATCGTGATCCGCGGCGGCGCGATCGACACGCTTGAAGGCGGCTGGCAGCCGCAGCGCGTGGTGGTGTTGAAATTCCGCGACCTTGCCCACGCACGGGCCTACTACGACAGCGAAACCTACACCCACGCACGCAAGCTGCGCGAGGGTGCGGGCTTCATGAAAATGATCGCCGTTGAAGGCGTGAACTGATTTCCAATTTGCCAGAAAGAAACCGAACATGAGTGCCATCGTCGACATCGTCGGCCGCGAAATTTTGGACAGCCGCGGCAACCCCACCGTCGAGTGCGACGTGCTGCTCGAATCGGGCACGATGGGCCGCGCCGCGGTGCCGTCGGGCGCGTCCACCGGCAGCCGCGAAGCCATCGAGCTGCGGGACGGCGACAAGAATCGCTACCTCGGCAAGGGCGTGCTGCGCGCGGTCGAGCACATCAATACCGAGATCAGCGAATCGGTGCTTGGCCTGGACGCCAGCGAGCAGGCGTTTCTGGACAAGACGCTGATCGACCTCGACGGCACCGACAACAAGGCCCGCCTGGGCGCCAACGCGATGCTGGCGGTGAGCATGGCCGTGGCACGCGCCGCGGCTGAAGAATCGGGCCTGCCGCTGTACCGCTACTTTGGTGGCGCGGGCGGCATGCAGATGCCGGTGCCGATGATGAACGTCATCAACGGCGGCGCGCATGCCAACAACAACCTCGACCTGCAAGAGCTGATGATCATCCCGGTCGGCGCGCCGAGCTTTCGTGAAGCGGTGCGTTATGGCGCCGA
>JANOKR010000119.1:0-13949 GCA_031419315.1 Betaproteobacteria bacterium | reverse complement strand
CAACGTGATCCGGGCCAGCGGCACGGCCACGCTGGGGGCATGGGAGCACTCGCTGGCGATGAACTATCGCGATGGTTATACCGACCAGCCCTGGACCGCAGACGACTGCTTCTTCCTCACCGCGGCGGGTGACTGCACGGCGGGCGCGCTGAAGATTCCGAGCTATTCGACCTTTGATTGGCAAACGCGCTGGAATGTGAACAAGACTTTGACCCTGACCGGCGGCGTGACCAACCTGTTGGATCAGAAGCCGCCGCTGTCGCTGCGTGTCAATGGCGCCGGCCACCAGCTTGGGTACGACCCGCGTTACGCCGATTCTTATGGGCGCACCTTCTACCTCAGCGGCAGCCTCACCTTCTGACCTGCGGCACGGCGGGGCTTGGCGCGCAAGCGCCGGGCCCCGTTGAAGTTGCAGTCGCGACCGGGTATCGCTACAGGGATGCCCGCCGCGATCTACCAGCCGACTGACGAAAACAGGTAGCCGCGGTTGCGCACGGTGCGGATGCGCGGTGCGCCGCTGCGCTGGTTGTCACCGAGCTTGGCGCGGATGCGGTAGACGCGGCAGTCGACCGAGCGGTCCATTGGCTGGTCATCGATGCCGCGCACACGCTTGAGGATGTCGCGCCGCGAGACGGTGTTGCCGGCCTGGCTGGCGAGCAGCCACAGCACATCAAACTCGCCGTCGGTCAGCGGCACCACTTCGCCGTCCTTGGTCACGCGGTGTTGACGCAGCTGGATCAGCAGCGATCCGAACTGCAACTGTTCTGCCGTTGGCGCCGCTGCGTCGGCGCGTGCGCAGCGCCGCCACAAAGCGCGCAGCCGAGCGGCGACGACCGGCGGCGTGGTCTGGCCGTCGAGCACATCGTCGGCACCCATCTCGAGCGCAAGCACCTGGTCGATATCACGCAGCGCCGCGCACGCCACCAGCAGCGGCAGGACGGGCGACTGCAAACGCAGCTCGCGCAACCGCGCCAGATGCTCGGCCAGCGGCCGCGTCAGATGCAGCAGCAGTGCGTCAGCGGCTTGGCGCGGCGGGGTCTGGCGCACCGAGCCGTCGTCGAGTGAAACAGCTTGCACCGCCAGACCCTCGGCCTCGAGCGCCGAGATCCAGGGCGCTGCCGCAATGGCGTCGTCGAAGCAAAGGTTGACGCTGCGTGTCGCCGGCCGCGCCGCCGCGCGATCGCCTGCGTGGTTGTGGGCCTGGGTGCCAAGTCGGTACAGCTGTGCTGCCGAATTCGCCGACTGCGCCGAATGCGCCGAATGCGCCGGAGCTGCGTTGCCCGCGGCAGCCGGTTGTGTCAGGTAAGCCGCGGCAGCAGCAGCCGATGCTGAGGCCAAGGCCGGGCTGCTGAACATCGCGTCGAGCGGCGGTGGTGTCATCGAGCGCCGATCGTCGGCGGGCCGACTCGGCGCGGCAAGGGCCATTCAGCCGGTGGGCGCCCGGCCAATGTGGCCTGTCCGGCGCCGCCCCTGAACACGGCGTGGCTTCAGACGATGCGCTCGGCCGGCGTCGTGATCTTGCGCATCGTCTCGAAGCGCGGGCTGCGCACCATCAGCGGGTGGCTCGCCGCGCCGTCGTTCCACAGCGGGTCTTCGATACCTTCGAAGACTTCGCGCAGGCGCTGGCCCCAGGTCTCGCGGATCATGCGGAAATAGGGGTTGGTTTCGTCGACGCAGACGATGCGGTCGCTGTGCAGCGTGCCGGCTTCGTAGACCAGCAGGTCCAGCGGCAGGCCGACACTCAGGTTGGACTTGAGCGTCGAGTCCATCGACACCAGCGCACATTTGGCGGCTTCGTCCAGCGGCGTTGCCGGCACCAGCACGCGGTCGAGGATCGGCTTGCCGTATTTGCTTTCGCCGACCTGGAAAAAGCAGGTCTCGCGTGTGGCCTCGATGAAGTTGCCGGCCGAATAGACCAGGAACATGCGCATCGATTCGCCGGCGATCTGGCCGCCGAAGATCATCGATGCGTTGAAGTCGATGCCCGAGGCCTTGAGCGAGGGCCCGTCCTGATCGTGCACGCGGCGCACCGCGGCGCCGAGCACGCGTGCCGCATCGAACATGCTGGTGGCATTCCAGATCGTGATCGGTTCGCCGCCGGGGTTGTCGATCTTTTCGACCTGTAGGATCTCTCTAACACTCTGGCTGATGCTCAGGTTGCCGGCCGAGAGCATGACCATGAAGCGGTCGCCAGGCTTTTCGTAGATCATCATCTTGCGATAGGTGCTGATCGCATCCAGGCCGGCATTGGTGCGCGAATCCGAAAGGAACACCAGGCCGGCGTCGAGGCGGATGCCGATGCAGTAGGTCATGTCGAAGTGTCTCCTCTCAGGGCTTTCAGGCGGTACAGCGCGTCGAGCGCTTCACGCGGGGTGAGGCGGTCGGGTTCGATCGCATCAACCGCGTCTTGCAGTATCGACGCCGCCGCGCTCGGCATGGCGGGCGTCGGCGCGCTGGCGAACAGATCCACCTGCGCCGCGCTTTGCTGCCGGCCGGCTTCAAGCGCTTCGAGCGTCGCGCGGGCCTGGCGCACCAGCGACGGCGGCATGCCGGCCAGGCGTGCCACCTGCACGCCATAACTGCGGCTCGCCGGGCCGGGCTCGATGCGGTGCAGGAAGACGATATCGTGCCCGCTCTCGGCGGCGCTGACATGGACGTTGATCGCCCGGTCGTGGCGCGCCGGAAATTCGGTGAGCTCGAAATAGTGCGTCGCAAAGAGCGTGAAGGCGCGGCTGCGGTCGTGCAAGTGGCCGGCAATCGCGGCGGCCAGCGCGAGGCCGTCGAAGGTGCTGGTGCCGCGCCCGATCTCGTCCATCAGCACCAGGCTGTGTTCGCCGGCGCCATGCAGGATCGCCGCGGCTTCGGTCATCTCGAGCATGAAAGTCGACTGTGCATTGGCCAGGTCGTCGGCAGCGCCGATGCGGGTGTGGATCGCATCGATCGGCCCCAGGCGGCAGGCCCGGGCCGGCACAAACGAGCCTATCGCGGCGAGCAGCACGGCCAGCGCGACCTGGCGCATGAAGGTGCTCTTGCCGCCCATGTTGGGGCCGGTGATGACGAGCATTTTTGTGCGCGCATCGAGCCGGCAGTCGTTGGCGATGAACGCCGGCCCGCCGGTTTCTTGCAGGCGCTGCTCGACCACCGGGTGGCGGCCGGCGTCGATCTCGATGCAAGGGTAGGGCACAAATTCCGGCCGGCACCAGTTGAGCGTTGCCGCGCGTTCGGCCAGTGCCGCCAGCGCATCGAGTGCGGCCAGTGCGCGGGCCAGCGACGCGAGCACCGGCAGATGCACCTGCATCGCGTCGAGCATCTGCTCGAAGAGCAGCTTCTCGCGCGCCAGCGAGCGGTCTTGCGCCGACAGCGCCTTGTCTTCAAAAGCCTTCAGCTCGGGTGTGATGTAGCGCTCGGCGTTTTTCAACGTCTGCCGGCGTTGGTAGTCGGCCGGCACCTTGTCGAGCTGCGACGCCGTGACCTCGATATAAAAACCGTGCACCTTGTTGAACTGCACCCGCAGGTTGCCGATGCCGGTGCGTGATCGCTCGCGCTGTTCGAGGTCGAGCAGAAAAGCGTCGCAGTTGCTGGCGATGCCACGCAACTCATCCAGCGTGGCATCGAAGCCGGCAGCGATGACACCACCGTCGCGCAGCAGCACCGCGGGCTCTTCGGCGACCGCGGCCAACGGCGCGGCGACCTCTGCGCCGGGCTGCAATGCCGCGCGCAGGCGCTCGAGCAGCGCGCTGCCGGACGCAACTTTGGTGTGCAGTGCTGGCAGCGCGGCCAGCGTCGCGCGCAGGCCGGCAAGTTCGCGCGGCCGTGCCGAGCGCATCGCGATGCGCGAAGTGATGCGCTCGACATCGCTGATATGGCGCAGCGCGTCGCGCAGGCGCTCGTTGCCCTGGCGCTTGCTGATGGCGCCGTTGTCGTCCCCGAGCAGCACCACGATGCTGTCGTGGCGTTCGGTTGCAGCGCCGCGGTCGCGGGTCGGGTGCGTCAGCCAGTGGCGCAGCAGCCGGCTGCCCATGCCGCTGCGGCAGCTGTCGAGCAGCGACAGCAGCGTTGGTGATTCCTCGCCGCGCAGGGTCTGCGTCAGTTCGAGATTGCGCACGCTTGCCGGTGGCAGCTCGAGCAGATCGTTAGCCCTTTCGACCGACAGCGTGGTGACATGGGCCAGGCCCGAGCGCGCGCTGCCGTCGCTGTTGCGGCCGCTGGTGTGTTCTGCATAACTGAGCAGCGCAGCAGCAGCGGCATGCGCCACTGGCAGATCCTGCCCATTGAAGCCGGCCAGCGAGGCCACGCGCAACTGCGCGCACAACTTGCGCTCGCCGAGGTTGGTATCGAACTGCCAGGCCGGCCGTGCAGTGAGCGCCGCACCGCAACGCGCTGCTGGCTCGGGCAAGCCGTTGCCGTCGTGCAGCAACTCGGCCGGCGCCAGCCGCGCCAGCCAGGCCGGCAATTCGCGTTCACCACATTCGGTAATGCCGAGCGTGCCGCTGGCCACACCAAGCCAGGCCAGCCCATAGCTTGCGCGTTGTTTGTGCAAGGCCACCAGCAGCGTATCGGCGCGGTCGGCGAGCAGTTCGCTGTCGGTGACGGTGCCGGGTGTGACCACGCGCACCACCTTGCGGTCGACCGGGCCCTTGCTGGTTGCGACATCACCGACCTGTTCGGCCACCGCGACCGACTCGCCGCATTTGAGCAGCTTGAGCAGATAACTCTCGACCGCATGCACCGGCACACCGGCCATCACCACCGGCTCGCCGGCTGAAGCGCCGCGGCTGGTGAGCGTGATGTCGAGCAGCCGATGCGCCTTGCGCGCGTCGTCGAAAAACAGCTCGTAAAAGTCGCCCATCCGGTAGAAAACCAGCGTGTCCGGATGGTCGGCCTTGATGCGCAGGTACTGCTGCATCATCGGCGTGTGGGCCGACAGGTCGGCGCTTGTGGCAGGGCTTGGGAGCGGGGCTGAAGCGGGTCGCATGGCGCGACCAAGGCTACCACCGCGGCGCTGGCACGACTCGTTTGCGGCTGCGGGCCGTCAGCCCGGTTGGCGGCGGCGCGAGGCGTCCGGAACAAGCGCCGCTGGCGGACCTGGGCCGGTACACGGTGCGCAAGGCGAGCCAGGAGTGGCTGAAAGCCTAACGAGGCACGGTCACGGCCAAGAACGACGGCGAAGCCGAGCGCCTGCTGGCCAGAGAGATCGACACCGTCGCTGACACGCTGGTCGTCGATGTTTCCAGAAAGACAGCCTTCGATTTGATCGATGCCAAGCGCCACGCGCCGGTGGTCGCGGGCCATCTGAGACGCCTGCTCGGTGCCGGTTGGGACCGCGCGCTCGATGCCGAACATGTGCCCGACGGCACGTCGAACTGGTGGCGCCAAATTCTCCGCGGCGAATTGCCGAGCAAGGGGAAGACCATTGGTGGCCGCCACGTCGGCGCGGGCAAGCGCGTGCTTTCCGAGCCCGAGTTGAAGATCGTGTTGCCGTTCTTGCCCAACTTCAGCCGCGACGTTCGAGACGTCTGCGAGCGCTACTTGTGGACCACCTGCCGCGGGTCGGAGATCTGTGCGATGGAGCGCGACGAGATTGCCGCAGAGCCCGACGGGTAGCTGTGGTGGACCGTGCCGACGCCCAAGCTGAAGATGCGCCGCAACCCCCTCACATGCGATCTGCGGGTGCCACTGTGCGGACGCGCGCGGCCATCGTGCGCCGGCGATTGGATTCGGCGGCAAGCAAGTACCTCCGGCATTCAAGATCGGAGGAGAGGCGCTGTGACCAATCCGTCCGCCGGACGCTGCTTGTCGCCGGGCTTGCTGGTCGGGTCGTCGCTGGCGTCGAGCCCGACGTTTGTCTCGAACGGACCCGCACACGAACCAAAGGACACCGCGCCTCAAGCCGCCAGCCGCAACACGGGAGGTAACGGCGAACGGGGGTATCGCTTAGACTGCGCAGAATTCTGTAACCTCGGAGCTTTTATGTCGATCGCCGCCAAAGACGTGGTGCCGTTCACCCAAGCCCGCGCCACCCTCTCCGAGCTGGCCGATGAGGTGAAGCAAGGCAGCGAGAAGGTCATCACCAAGAATGGTCAGAGCTACGTCGCGTTGATCGACTCCGACCGCCTGGACTACTACCACCGCCTGGAGCGCGAGCGCATCCACTTGCTGTTGCTCGAAGACGTGACGCGCGGGCTGGCTGACATCGCGGCCGGGCGCACCGCGGACGCGGACGCGGCCATCGCCCGCTTGCAACAAGCGCGCAAGCCCGTAGCCAAGACCTCGAAGCGGCGTGGCTGAGTCTCGCATTCAGGTCGATCTCACCGCCAGTTTCATCGAGCGGCTGGAGTCGATCGAAACCTTCCTCGCCGAAGCCGATGCGCCCCAGGCCTACGACAAGCTGCTCGACGAGCAGCGCCGAACGGTCATCCCGAACCTGCGCCGCTTCCCGCGCATCGGACGTCGCTACCTGGATCAGCCGCCCCAGTCGGCTGAAGCGATGACACAACTCGCCGCGCTGCCGTCAGGGGCCGCCGATGCTCTGCGCGAATACCTGCACGACGATTATCTGATCCTCTACACGCTTACCGGCTCGACCGTCTTTCTCCTGTCGATCCGCCACCATCGCCAACTGTCATTCGCGTTCGCGAAGCTGTGGGAATGTTGACGCCGGCCGATCCTGATGTGCTTCGCAGAAAACATCACCCATGTCAGGCCCGTGGGTGCGGGCCACAACATGATGCTGCTGCACAACTATGTCGCGTTGGGCATGGTCGCGCTGTTGGCCGAAGCAGCGGCCTGCGCCCAGGGCAAAGGTGTTGCGCCCGAAGCTTTTGTCGAGGTGTTGGCCAAGGGCGGTGGTGGCGGCATCGCGCTGGTGGCTGAAATCGCCTCCCGGCTGGCGCGCGACTGAGCTGCCATGCGGGCCTGCGTTTGTGGCTGGTACAGGTCGGCGCTCGGCGCTGTTGCCCGGCGCTGATGCGCGGCACCCAAGCGCCGCGCGTGCCCGCAACAATCAAAGACCGAGAATTCACAGATGAGCCATGAATCCCCAACCAGCCCACCGGGCCTAACGCCCCAGCACACGCTGCTGGAACAACTGCGCGCCGCGACCGAGCTGCTTGAACAAATCGCCGCCAACACCCGGCTCATTGCCGCGCTGCCGGTTTCTGATCGCGAGCGCCTGCACCAAGCTGTGGCGCGTGTGCACAACCCCGACCACGACGCGCGTCGACAAAAGCGCAAAGCCGCTGCACGCGAACGCAATGCCGCGTTAACGCGCAAAAGTGACGCCGTGCTGCATGAAACCGGCATCCGGGCGCTGCGCCGCAAACCGGTCTTCACAACGCCGGCGTTCTTTCCGCCGCTGGGCTTCTCTGCACAAGACATCACTGCGCCGGACGACAGCACCGCCAGCGCACCCAAGTCGTCATCCGAGCCACAACACTGCTACGTCTGCAAGCAAAAATACCAACTCATTCACCACTTCTACGACCAGCTGTGCCCCGCCTGTGCCCAGCTCAACTTCAGCAAACGCACCGAGCTGGCGGACCTGACGGGGCGTGTTGCTTTGCTCACTGGCGGCCGCGTCAAGATCGGCTACCAGACCGGCCTCAAACTGCTGCGTGCGGGTGCACACCTGATCGTGACACGCGGTTCCCGCGTGATTCAGCCGCGCGTTATGCCGAAGAGGCCGACTTCAGCGAATGGGGTCATCGCCTGGAGATTTTTGGTCTGGATTTGCGCCACACACCGAGCGTGGAAGCCTTTTGCCACGACCTGCTGAGCACGCGCCAGCGCCTGGACTTCATCGTCAACAACGCCTGCCAAACGGTGCGGCGCCCGCCCGAGTTTTACGCCCACATGATGGCTGGCGAAACGACCTTGCTGCACCAAGCGCCGGCCAGCGTTCGCAAGCTGATTGGCACCTACGAGGGCTTGCGCGGCGCCCACATCCTGCCGCAAACCGCTGCGGCGAATGGCGCTGCTGTGCCCTCAGCGCACAGCGCGGCGCTGCTCGCGTTGACCCGTGCGGCCGAGCTGTCGCAGATACCGCTGTTGCCTGAAGAGTTGCTGGCACAGCAGCATTTGTTTCCCGAGGGCAGGCTCGACCAAGACCTGCAGCAAGTCGACCTGCGCGGGCGCAACTCGTGGCGCATGCTGATGGACGAGGTGCCGTCGGTGGAACTGCTCGAAGTGCAGCTCGTCAACGCCATCGCCCCGTTTCTGATCAATGCACGGCTCAAGCCCCTGATGCTGCGCACCCCCGGTCGGGACAAACACATCGTCAACGTCTCTGCGGTTGAGGGCCAGTTTTATCGCAGCTTCAAAACCACGCGCCACCCGCACACCAACATGGCCAAAGCAGCGCTGAACTTGATGACCCGCACCGCCGCAGCCGATTACCACGGGGACGGCATCCACATGAACAGCGTTGACACCGGCTGGGTTACCGATGAAGACCCCGTCGACATTGCAGCGCGCAAAACCGCCGAGCACCGTTTTCATCCGCCGCTGGACATCGTCGACGGCGCGGCCCGCATCCTCGACCCCATCATGCATGGCATCAATACCGGTGAGCATGTGTGGGGGCAGTTCTTGAAGGACTACCGCGCCGCGCCTTGGTAACAAGTGTGCAGGCGCCGGCACGCAGACTGCGTCCGGTGCCCACCTCGAACTTGCGTTCGCGGCAGATCTGCAAGACCGGTGCGGTCATGCCCTGCGTCGTGGCACTGCACGAGCCGCCGAGTCCGGCGCGTACACGAATCTGGCTATATTGTGGGCATGCCAATTTCAGACACCGTGACCGTTCGCGAGGTCGGCCTGCGTGACGGCCTGCAGATCCTGCCGCGGGTGATGCCCACCGCGCACAAGTTCGACTGGCTGCGTGCCGCACATGCGGCGGGCCTGCGCGAGATCGAGGTCGGCTCCTTTGTGCCGCCCAAGCTGATGCCGCAGCTTGCCGACACCGCCGAACTGGTGGTCTTTGCCAAGACCTTGCCCGGCCTCAAAGCGTCGGTGCTGGTGCCCAACCTGAAAGGCGCCGAGCGTGCCATCGAAGCCGGCGCGTTTTCGATGTTGCTGCCGCTGTCGGCGAGCCACGCGCACAGCCTGGCGAACCTGCACAAGACGCCCGACGAAGTGCTCGAAGAAATCCGCCGTATCGTCGACCTGCGTGATGCCAGAGGCTCGCGCTGCCTGGTCGAAGTCGGCCTGTCGACGGCATTCGGCTGCACGATCCAGGGCCGCGTCGAGCCGGCCGAAGTGCTGCGCCTGCTGCGCGCCGCGGTCGACGCCGGCAGCGACGGCATCGGCCTGGCCGACACCGTCGGCTACGCCGATCCGATGCATGTCATGCAGCTCTTCGAGCAGGGCCTCGATCTCGTCGGCGAGCGCTTGAGCACTGCCCATTTCCACGACACGCGCGGCCTCGGTTCGGCGAATGTTTTTGCCGCTTGGGCAGCCGGCATCCGGCGCTTCGACGCCTGTACCGGCGGCATCGGCGGCTGCCCGCACGCACCCGGCGCGAGTGGCAACGTCGCCACCGAAGATGTCGCCTATCTATTTGCCAGCATGGGTGTGTCGACCGGGCTGGACTTCGGCGCCTTGATGGCGCTGCGCCAGCGTGTCGCGGGCTGGCTCGAAGGCGAGCCGCTGCACGGCGCGATCTGGCGTGCCGGGCTGCCCAAGACGGTGTCGGCGTGAGTGAACTTTCAGCGCTTGATGACGCCGCCAAGCGTGTGACTCCGACCCCGTCCCCGACGCCGACGCCGCAGCCGCTGCGCGGCCTGAAGGTCGTCGAATTCACGCATATGGTGATGGGCCCGACCTGCGGCATGGTGCTCGCCGATCTAGGCGCCGAAGAGATCAAGGTCGAGCCGCTTGAAGGTGACCGCACCCGCACGCTGCTCGGTGCCGGTGCGGGTTTTTTCCCGATGTTCAACCGCAACAAAAAGAGCATCCAGATCGACCTGCACCGGCCCGAAGGCGCGGCGGTTGCGCGCCGTCTGTGCGCCAGCGCCGATGTCGTGGCCGAAAATTTCAAGCCCGGCACTTTTGCGAAGTACGGCCTCGACTACGCGGCGCTGTCGGCCACCAACCCGAAGTTGATCTACGCCAGCCTGAAGGGATTTTTGCCCGGGCCCTACGACCACCGCACCGCGCTCGATGAGGTCGTGCAGATGATGGGCGGGCTGGCCTACATGACCGGCCGCCCGGGCGACCCGCTGCGCGCTGGCTCGTCGGTGAACGACATCATGGGCGGCATGTTCGGCGCGATCGCGGTCCTCGGCGCGCTGATCCAGCGCGGCATCGGCGGGCGCGGCATGGAGGTGCAGGCGGCGCTGTACGAGAACAATATCTTTCTCGTCGGCCAACATATGCTGCAGTACGCGATCACCGGCAAGCCCGCAGCGCCGATGCCGGCGCGGATCAGCCCCTGGGCGATTTACGACGTCTTCACGGTCAAGGATGGTGAGCAGATTTTTCTCGCTGCCGTGAGCGACGCGCAATGGCTGACCTTCTGCGACGCACTCGGTTTTGCCGACCTCAAGGCCGATTTGCGATATGCCGCCAACAACGATCGCGTGACGCTGCGCGCGCCGCTGCTGAGCGAGTTGCGCGCGCGCCTGGCCTCACGCAGCGCGGCTGAAATTTCGCAAACAATGGAGGCGGCAGGCCTGCCTTTTGCGCCGATCAAAAAGCCCGAAGAGTTGCTCGACGACCCGCACCTGCTGGCCACTGGCGGCCTGGCCGATATCGCGCTTACCGACGGCCCGCGCGCCGGGCAGGTGGTGAAGACGACGTTGTTCCCATTCATGCTCGACGGCGAGCGCCTGGGCGTCAAACTCAACCCGCCGCGACGGGGTGAACATACCCGTGAGGTGCTGCAAACCATCGGGCTGACTGACGCCGAGATCGATGCCTTGATCGAATCCCATGCGGTGGCTTGAGCGCTGCGACTTTTGTGACTGGATCTCCTCGATGACACAAGCAAATCGTCATTCACGACGTGATGCGCTGAAGGCCGCGCTGGCTACCACCTTGCTGGCCGCGGGCAGCACGACGGCGCTGGCCCAGGTCGGCGACCGGACCGTGAAATTCATCCTGCCCAACGCCACCGGCTCGGGTGTCGACGCCATCACCCGGGCCGCACAGCCGGCGCTGGCCAAGGCGCTGGGGCATGCGATCGTGATCGACAACCAGCCCGGCGCGGGGGGCATCCTGGGCTTGGCAGCGCTGACCAAAACCGCGCCCGACGGCATGTCGCTGTCAGTGGTGTCGAACAACGTGGTCATCTTCCCGAGTGTCTACAAAACGCTGCCGTTTGACATGCCCGGCGACTTCACGCCGATCGCGGTGATCGGCTCGACGCCGATCGTGATCGTCGTCAACCCGGCCAAGGTGCCGGCGACGAACCACAAGGAATTTGTCGCGCTGCTGAAGAGCAAACCCGGCCAGCTCAATTTCGGCTCGGGTGGCAACGGCACCATCCTGCACCTGGCCGGCGAGATGTATGTCGACGAGGTCGGCGCGAGCGCCAAACATATCCCGTACAAGGGTGTCGGCGCGATGGTCACCGACCTCATCGGCGGCCAGATCGACTTTGCGACGCTGGCGCTGCCGAGCGTGCAGCAGCACATCAAGAGCGGCGCGCTGCGCGCGATCGGCGTCGGCGGCGCACAGCGCACCGCGGCCGCACCCGAGATCCCGACGATCGCCGAGCAGGGCACCCCGGGCTATGTCGTCGAAGCCTGGTTTGGTGTGCTGGGGCCGAAGGGCATGAGCACGGCCGATGTCAAGCGGGTGCATGAGGCGATCGTGGTCGCCTTCAACGACCCGGCGGTCAAGGAAACGATGGCCAGGCAGGGCAATACGATCAATATCAGCAGCAGCGAATTTGCGGCCGGGTACTTCCGCAGCGAGAAGGACAAATACGCCAAGCTGGTGAAGAAGGCGGGCATCGAATTGCAGTGATCGCGCCGGGTTGGTGCCGGCCGCAGCGCAGCCGCTACTTGGCGCCGTCGGCCGCTGGCAGGTCGGCCTTGCGCAGGCGGGTCGTCTTGCGTGGCGCCGCGGCGGCGCTGTCGACCAAGGCGGCAGTCGGGTCTGCGCCGGCGGCGGCAGAGGCGCCAGAGGCGGCTGTTGCAGCGGCCGGCGTCGCGCCGGCTTCGGCGTCTTTCAACATCCGCGTATGGGGCGCCAGCGTCTGCACCAGTTGGGCGTAGATCTTCGGGTTGCCGGCGACGATTTCACGCTGGTACAGGTAGTCGGCCTCGCCGGTGAAATTGCCCACCAGGCCGCCGGCCTCGGTGATGACCAGCGAGCCCGCGGCGATATCCCAGGGGCTCAGGCCGGTCTCGAAAAAACCGTCGTACCAACCCGCGGCGACATAACACAGGTCGAGCGCGGCAGCACCCGGGCGGCGCAGCCCGGCGCATTGCTGCATCACGGTTTCGAACATCGCCATGTAGCGCTTGAAGTTGTCGCCCTTGCGAAAAGGGAACCCCGTGCCGATCAGTGCTTCGGCGATGCGGATGCGCTTGGACACACGCAGCCGGCGGTCGTTGAGAAAAGCGCCGCGGCCCTTGCTGGCGTAGAACATATCGTTGCGCGCCGGGTCGTAGACCACCGCCTGTTCGACCTTGCCGCGGAAGACCAGCGCGATCGACACCGCGTAGATCGGCAGGCCGTGGATGAAGTTGGTGGTGCCGTCGAGCGGGTCGATGATCCACAGGTAGTCGCTGTGCTTGGCGCCGCGGGTGCGGCCGGATTCTTCGGCCAGGATCGCGTGGCCGGGATAGGCTTCAAGCAGCGTCGTGATGATCGCTTCTTCGGCCGCGCGGTCGACTTCGGTGACGAAGTCGTTGACGCCCTTCGAGGCGACCTTGAGGACATCGATATCGAGCGCAGCGCGGTTGATGATCGAGCCGGCGGCGCGCGCCGCGCGGACGGCGATATTGAGCATCGGATGGATCGTTTGCGACATGGCAGGGCGGCCTGGGCAGGCTCAAGGTTCGAAGGGCTGGCGAATGGGAAAGAGCGGCGGCGCGGACAATGCGCTCGCAATGCCCACCCCAGATGCTGATTTTACCGGCCCGGCGACGACCGTCGCGGGCCCGGCCCGCGACGCGGCAGCCGACACCACCCGCTTCATCCTGATGCAGACCAGCCAGGGCGGCAACGTCGGTGCTGCGGCGCGTGCGATCAAGGTCATGGGCTTCGCTGACCTGGTGCTGGTAGCGCCGCGTTTTGCGGATGTGCTGCAGCGCGAAGAGACGATTGCTTTTGCCAGCGGCGCAGGCGATGTGCTGGCGAGCGCGCGCATCGTGGCGACGCTGGAAGAAGCCCTCGAAGGGGTCACCCACTTGATGGCTACCGCGATGACGCCGCGCGACTTCGGCCCGCCGACGCTGGCGCCGCGGCTGCACCTGCCGGCGCTGGCCGCGGCCGGGCATCGCGTGGCTTTTCTGTTTGGCAGCGAACGATTCGGCCTCGCAAATGAGGATGTCTACCGTTGCCATATGGCGCTGTCGATCCCCACCGCCGCCGGTTATGGCTCGCTGAACCTGGCGCAGGCGGTGCAGCTCGTGGCCTACGAATGGCGGCTCGCGCTCGGCGGGTTTGTGGTCACGCCGGCCGTTGCTGAAGCCCACTGGGCCGATGCGCAGGCGGTGCAGGGCGCGCTCAGCCATTGGCAAGAAGCGCTGCTGGATATCGGCTACCTGGACCCGGACGCACCGAAGAAGCTCATGCCCAGGCTGAACCAGTTGGCCAACCGCTTACAGCTGACGCGTGAGGAAGTGCACATCCTGCGCGGTGTCGCGCGGGCGGTGCTGCGCAAACGCTGAAGCCTGCCGGCGCGATCCTGCCGCCGCCCCGCCCCAGCACCATCGCGCACCCCCGAAAACCCTGGCCAGCCGACAACCCGTTGACTGCCCCAAGTTCACCCGCCAGCGTGA
>JANOKR010000118.1:0-16474 GCA_031419315.1 Betaproteobacteria bacterium | reverse complement strand
GCCGCGACGCAGGCATCGAACCGTCCAGACCGATGACCACGCCGGCCAGCAGGAGCAGCCCCGTGGCCAGCGTGATGCCTTGGCGGCTGCCACGAAGCATGCCGCCGGCGCTGTCGGTGGCGCCATCGGTGGCGCGATCGGTGTCGCCATCCGCACCATGGCCCATGCCGCCGTGGATGAATTTGTTGTTCATGCTGCGCCCTTCAGGTATCACTGCGACGCATGATGGTCAGCGCCGGTGCCGTGCGACAAGGTGGCCGGGGTGACATCCGAGTGACATCGGCATCGCCAGCGGCCAGCCTGCCGGGCCGCCGTAGACTGCGGCCACATCCAGACATCCTGGCAGCCGCGCAACCGCCCACCATGCTCACCATCAACAAACTCATCCCGCGCGGCCAGGGCCTGGCGCCAGTGCTGCTCAAACGTGCCAGCAGCATTGATCTCGACTGGGACGTCCGGCAAAAAAGCCGCTTCGACACCACCGACGCCGCCGGCCGGCATCTCGGCGTCTTTTTGCCGCGTGGCACCGCGGTGCGCGGCGGTGATGTGCTGGTTGCCGAAGACGGCTCCTTGATCAGCGTGATCGCCGCCAAGCAGCCGGTGATGACGATCCGCGCCTGCGCCGAACATGGCTCGCCGTTCGACCTGGTGCGCGCCGCCTACCACCTGGGCAACCGGCATGTGCAGATCGAGCTGCGGCCCGAGTACCTGAGGATCGAGCCTGATCCGGTGCTGGCGCAGATGCTGCGTCGGATGCACCTGATCGTGAGCGAAGAACACGCGCCTTTCGAGCCTGAGGCCGGCGCGTACCAGGGTGCGGGTGATTCGCATCACGGGCATGCCCATGCGCATGATCACGACGGCCACGATCATGCCCAGCACCACGACCACGGGCACGATCACGGCGACCACGATCACAAAGATCACCCCTGATGCCGAGCTCGGCGACCACGCTGTTGCGCCTGATGGGCCTCGCCTCGCCGGCCCTGCCGGTGGGCGGGTTCAGCTACTCAGAAGGGCTGGAGCCGGCCGTCGAAGCCGGGATGGTGAGCAACGAGACCGAAACCGCCGAGTGGCTGCTGAACCAGTTGCACACCGGCCTGGCACGCGCCGAGTTGCCCGCCGTGGCACGGGCGTTTGACGCCTGGCAGCGGGTGGCAGTCGACGTCGCCGACGGCGCTGATGTCGCAGCAGCCGTCGAAGCTATCGACGCCATCAATGCCTGGGTGCGACGCACCCGCGAAACCGCCGAGCAGCGCCAGCAGACCGAGCAGACCGGCCGCTCGCTGGCCGAGTGGCTGCGCAATAGCGCCGATGCCGCTGACCCGCGTGTGGCCTTGCTTGCCGCCATGAAACCGGCGCCGACCTGGCCGGTGGCTTTTGCCCTCGCTGCTGCATTCACCGGTGCGAACCGGTCCGAGGCCGTGTTGGCGTACACCTTCGGCTGGGCCGAAAACATGTGCCAGGCGGCGATGAAGGCCGTGCCACTCGGCCAGCTCGCTGCGCAGCGTGTGCTGGCGCAGTTGGTGCTTGTGATTCCCGATCTCGCTACCGCCGCCGCAGCGCTGCCCAGCGATCAACAACAGGCTTTCACGCCGATGCTGGCGATTTTGTCGGCGCAGCACGAAACCCAATATTCGAGGCTCTTCAGATCATGACCACGCGCCTGCACAACATCCTGAACCGCAGCAAAAAACTCCCGCCCCTGCGTGTCGGCATTGGCGGCCCGGTCGGTTCGGGCAAGACCACGCTGGTGGAAAAATTGTGCAAGGCGATGCGCGATCGCTTCGATATCGTCGTCGTCACCAATGACATTTACACCAAGGAAGACCAGCGCCTGCTCACTGTGGCCGGCGCGCTGGAGGCCGACCGCATCATGGGCGTCGAGACCGGCGGCTGCCCGCATACCGCGATCCGCGAAGATGCTTCGATCAACCTCGAGGCGGTGGACCGCATGCTGGACAAGTACCCAGACGCCGATATCGTCTTCATCGAATCCGGCGGCGACAACCTGGCCGCCACCTTCAGCCCCGAGTTGAGCGACCTCACGCTGTACGTGATCGACGTCGCTGCTGGCGAAAAGATCCCGCGCAAGGGCGGGCCGGGCATCACCAAGAGCGACCTCTTCGTGATCAACAAAACCGACCTCGCGCCTTATGTCGGCGCCAGCCTCGAGGTGATGGAGGCCGACACCCGCCGGATGCGGCCGAACCGGCCTTATGTGATGACCAACCTTCGGACAGGTAGCGGCTTGTCTGAAGTGGTGACCTTCATCGAAACCCGCGGCCTGTTGCGGTAGATTGATCCTGAGCGTGCCGGCATCCGTCGCGACCATCCCGATCACCCCTGATCACCCCGATCAATTCTGGAGACGACCATGGGACTCATGAGCTTCATCAAGACCGCCGGCGAAAAGTTGTTTGGCAAAGGCGATGCCAAGGCCGCTGCCGACGCCGTGGCGGCCGCCCCGACACCCGAGGCGGTGGCCGCGATGAGCGACGCCGCCGGCAAGGCGATTGCCGACTACATCGAGACCCAGGGCCTGGGCGTCAGCGGCCTGGCGATCGCCTTCGATGCGCCCAGCGGCACGGTCACGGTATCGGGCCAGGTGCCCGACCAGGCGAGCAAAGAAAAAGTGCTGCTGTGCTGCGGCAACGTGCATGGCGTCGAAGCGGTGAACGACATGCTCACGGTCGATGCCCCCGAGCCCGAAGCGCAATGGCACACCGTGGTCTCCGGCGACAACTTGTCGAAGATCGCCAAGGCCTTTTATGGCGACGCGAACAAATACCCGCTGATCTTCGAAGCCAACAAGCCGATGCTCAGCCACCCGGACAAGATCTACCCGGGGCAGATGTTGCGCATCCCGCCGGCCTGAGCGGCAGGCCCGCCGGTGCTTGGCAGGTGGCCTGCCGGCAGCGGCAGATCAGGTGTAGGTCACCCAGTCGGCGCGATCCGGGTGGTCCAGGTGCGGCAGATTGTTGTAGCTGACCAGCATGTGGCGCTTGGGCGTGAATGCAAACTCGGTCAAGGCGCTGTTGCGCATGCGCAGGTTGAGCTCAATCACAGTCGACGGTGGCGCGGCGAGCACCTGCGCCACCGCGGTCGAGATCGGCCCCCCGCTGCTGACGAGCAGCACATTGCCGCTGAACCGCTGGCGCACATGGTCGAGCGCGCCGTTGACGCCATCGATCCACTGGGGCCAGGTCGGCATGCTTTCGGGCTGCGCCTGGCCGGCCATCCACAGGCCCAGACCTTCGCGCAGCAGGCGGAAGTGTTTGCGGTAGCTGTCGGCATCGGTCGGCGCGACCAGATCGCCGCTGAAAACGGTGCGCAGCACGGCGTGGCTGTCGTACTCGTTGAGCCCGGTCCATTCGGTCGCTGCCGGCAGCCCCGGCAGGCTGCTTGCGATCGCGTCGAGCGATTGCCGATGCCGGCGCAGGCTGCCACGCAGCACGGCATCGAAGGTCAATCCGCGCTCGTGAAGGTAGGCGCCGAGTTGGGCACATTGCCGATGCCCGAGTTCGCTCAGCACGTCGTAGTCCGGCGCGCCGAATGACGCCTGGCCGTGGCGGACGAGATAGAGGGTGCCCATGGCTGCGGATTGTTGCGGTTTGCGCGGCGGTGTGCAGTCGCCGCCGGGACGTGGTCAGTCAAAGCACGACGACATGCTCAAGGTGCGCGCCGCGCACCACACGCAGCGGCATGCCGGCATCGAAAGTGACGAACCGCATCCCGTGCCAGACCGCCAGGCCCAGTAGGTAGGCGTCGGTCACCTGGCGGTGGGAGAGCAGTTGCTCGGATTCAAAGTGCAGCTCGTCGAGCAGGCTCAGGTCGCCCGGCACAAACTCGTGGTGTCGTGTCGCGGTGGCCTCACGCAGCCGCTGCGCCACCCGCGCGGCGGCAAGCGCATTCGGATAACCAGGCTGCGACATGATGCGCACACAACCGTTCTGCGTAATGGCACAAGAAGCCCAGCCGGCGGCGATGTTGGCAGTCAGCCATTCGGCGGCCCGGCTGTGGTGCAGGTGGTCTGAATCGAGCAAGGCGATCAGCACGTTCACGTCCAGCAGCGAGCGGCGCGGCGCAGAGGCAGCACTGGCTTTGACTGCTGGCACCGGGGACACCGGATAGGAAGGACGCGGCTCCTGCACGCTCACCGCCGTAGCCGTAGCCGTAGCCGTAGCCGTAGCCGCAGCTGCACCCGCACCCGCACCCGCAGCCGCACCCGGCGCGGGCTTGCGCGCAGTCGTTCGCGCTGGCTTTGGTGTGACTTTGCGCGTGGCCTTTGCCGCGGTCATCAGTACTCGCCTTCATCACGCAGTTTCTGGATCAACGCATTCGTGACCAGGGTGCCGCGCGGGGCAAACGGCCTGAAGCCATGCAGCGCGGCCGGCTCGTGCCGGGCCGCGGGGGCCGGGCGCGCCGTCTGGGTCAATGCGCGGCGGGCCAATTCGGAAAGTACCTGGCCGGCGGTTTTGTTTTCCCGGCGCGCGATTTCTTTTGCACTGTTGAGCACGTCTTCGTCGAGGTCGAGGGTGGTGCGCATGGCTGAATTTCTCGGTGGATTTGAAATGCCTGAACCGCTGGGGCGAGATGCTAACACATCTGGTGCAATGTCATCTGATGCAAGCTTGCCTGATGCACGGTTGCCTGATGCGACCGACCCGTCGCCGAAACAAAACACCCCTCAAACACGGCGCTGGCGGTTGTTTGCTGGCCGTTGTTTGCTGGCGGCCGGCGCGCAGCAGCGTCAGCGCGGCCGACCCGGCGCGCGCAGCCGATCGAGGCCACGCTGCGCCTCGTCAACCAGCCGGCCGCTGCTGCCGATGGCGCGCAAAGCGCCAGATCGGCCGCCTGTCGTCGCTGACGCCGTCGGCCGGAAACAACCAGACAAAGGTGGCCAGCATCTTTGGCGGCGGCAGCGCCTTGACCACCGCCGCGCGGGTTTCGGCATCGAACATCGGCGCCCCCAGCGCGCGGCCCCACAACCGGTCCCGGTGGTCGGCGCGAATCAGCTCGGCGCCACGCCGCAGCTCGTCGGCGAGCACAACGTCATCGGCCGCGTTCGCCGCGGCGTCAGCATTGCCGCCCAGCGTGGCGCCAAACTGCAAGGCCCGCACAAAGACCCGGCCGCGGCTTTCGGTGACCCCGCCGGCCAGCGCTTTGGCGAAGCGTGTCCTGGCCTCGTCAAGGTGGCCCGGCCGATCCAGCAACTGCCGCGCCCACATCGCATTGGCGTAGACATTGCCGGCATCGTCGGCCAGCGCGCGCTTCCAATGCGCCGCCGGGTTGACACCACTGATGCCGTCGCGGCCACGCAGGTACTCACCCCATCCGATATGCGCCCGCAGGTCGGCAGCACGCACACCGCCGGTTCGGGACAGCCCCTGCACGAGCACCGGCTGCGCCTGCACCACTTGTTCACCAAAAGTCTGCTTGCCGACCACGGCGCGCATATCGCGCAGCCAGCGCATCGCGCAGTCCTCGCGGGTGTCGAGCAGCTTCGCGGCGGGTGGATGCAGCGGCGGCTGGCGTGTGGTGAGTTCGTTCAACTGCGCCAGCGCGACCGCATGGCCACCGCTGTCACACAACTCAGCTGCCGACGTGGCCCGGGCAAGATCGCGTGTTTCGGTGTCGAGCCGGGCCTGTTCGGCGGCACGCTGCTCGCTCTGGTGCCAAGCCGCGGTGCCGAGTGCCAGCGTCGCCACCAGCACCAGCGCTGCCGCAGCCACGAACAGCTTGCCGCGGCGAGCCGGTGGTGGGCTGAGTCGGGCCACCGCGGCGACGATCTCGGCCAGCGCCTCGCCGCGCGGTTGCAATACGGTCACCGCCGACAGGTAGATCGGCAACGCCGCGATCGGCGTCGCCACCACCATCACCGGCAGCACATGGCCGCCGGGCCGGCGCCAGCGCTGCTGCGCGATATTCAGTTCGGCGAGTGCATAGCTGCCAGGCGCCACCGACTCGGGCGTGACCAGAAACAGCATCCCATCGGCGCCGAGGATCGCCTCGCGCAGGGTCTGGTGGAAAGCCTGCCCCGCCTTCAGATCGGCGCGGTCGATGAAGACCTCGTGGCCTTCGGCTTCGAGGGCCAGCGTCAGGCTCTCGGCCAGGTCGCGTTGGGCGGAGGGGTAGGAAAGGAAAAGTTTCATCGCTGCTGCCGCGTTGGCCCGACGTCGCGTCAAACGTTCGCCGCCATGAGGTCGAGCGCGATGGAATGCGACCCCCAGTGCACGACCCGCACCAGCGGCGGCAGCGTACCCGGGCTCAACGTGAGCGAAGCAACACGAACGCTGCGCCGCATCAAATGCACACCCAGCGCTTCTTCGAGCTGCTGCAAGGCGCGTGTCAGCGCAGGCCGCGACACGCCCAGCCGGCGCGCGGCGCCGCGGATGCTGCCAGCATCGACGATGGCAATGAACCGCTCAAGCCAGCGCAGGTGCACGGCAACTCCAGGCGATGCATGGTCAGCATCACGATGCTGCATCCTGCATCTTCACCTCAGCCGGCCGACATGCGCAAATCTGGATTGCCAAATTGCATCCACCGCCGTGGAGACCACATGCAGCTTGATTCAAGTCCTGGGTCTCTGGCGGCCGAGATGCCGCTGGCCCTGGCCGTCGACCCCGCGGTGATCATCAGTGTCGGCAACGTGCGCGAGTTGATCGAATGGATGCGGCGCAACCCGGCGCTCGCCAACGTCGGCTCGCCAGGCGTCAGCAGCGTGCCGAATCGGCTGCAAGCGATGCTCTTCCGCCAGGCCGACGTGACTTGGCAGCATGTCGTCAACCCGCGTTGCCCGGTCAGCAGGTGCTCGCGCTTTGAGCCGTTGATGCCCTGCGGCGACATGCCAAAATCGTGCCTTCGACAGATGAGGTGACTGGCGTGGATCTGCGTGTACCGATCGTGATAGCCGATGAACTCAGCGACGAGATCGTGTCGTCGACCGGTTCGCTGGACCTGGCCAGCGGCGAGATCAGCCGCGTTGAATACACCGACTACGACCTCGCGCAGCAGGGCCTGCCCTGGGAGCGTGACGACTACGAATTCAGCTGCGGCGTGTTGTCGCACCAGGGCAAGGACGTCGAGTTCCGCGTCGACGTCAACAAGGTCACCGGCCAGTACGCCGTGAGTGCCACCGAGCTGATGGAAATCAAGGTCCGCGCGGCGGCACTCTTTGCCGGCGTCAGCAGCGAGAGCCTGCTCGCGAGCGCGGCCGCCAGATCGGGGGCGGCGGGGTCGGCGGTGACGCCGCGTGGCGGCAAGGCCAAACCCGGGCCGGGCCGGTCGGGGCCCTTGCACTGAATCTCGGCGCGCGGCGCTCACCGCGCCGCGGCAACGCGCCAGCACTACTCCAGCGCTATTCGATGACCTCCGGCCAGTGGGTGTGGAACCACTGCCCGGCGGGTCTGTCGATACGCTCATAGGTATGGGCACCAAAAAAATCGCGCTGCGCTTGCAGCAGGTTGGCGCTTAAGCGCGCCGACCGCAGGCTGTCGTAATAACCGAGTGAGGCACTGAAGGCCGGCACCGGGATGCCCTGGCTCACGGCCAGCGAGACGACGTCGCGCCAGGCCTGCTGGCTGCGGTTGAGCACGGCCTTGAAAAACGGGCTCAGCATCAGGTTGTTCAACTGCGGCTCGGCTTGATAGGCATCGCTGATGTGGCTCAGGAAACGCGCGCGGATGATGCAGCCGCCGCGCCAGATGCCGGCGATCGCACCGAGGTCCAGCGCCCAGCCCTTGCGCTGGCTCATCGTTTGCATCAGGTCCAGGCCCTGCGCGTAGCTCACGATCTTGCTCGCGTAGAGCGCGTCATGGACCTTGGCGACGAGTGTGGCGCGGTCGATGTTGATGACCGGTGTCGGGCCTTGAAGCTGGGTGCTCGCCAACACCCGCTGAGCTTTGAGTGACGACAGCACGCGCCCTTCGACAGCGGCGTTGATAGTGCTGATGACAACCGCGTTTTCTGCCGCGTTGATCAGCGTCCATTGGCCAGTGCCCTTCTGCCCGGCTTTGTCCAGGATCAGGTCAACCACCGGCTGCCCGCTTTCGGGGTCGATCTGGGCCAGCGCCTTGGCCGTGATCTGGATCAGATAACTCTGCAAATCACCGGCATTCCAGTCTTCGAAGACGGCTGCCATTTGTGCTGCACTCAGGCCCGCCGCACGCAGCAGGCTGTAGGCCTCGCAGATCAGCTGCATGTCGCCGTATTCGATGCCGTTGTGGATCATCTTCACGTAGTGGCCGGCACCGCCCGGGCCGATGTGCACGACGCAGGGCTGGCCGTCGACCTTGGCCGCGATGCTCTCGAAGATCGGCTGCATCAGCGCCCAGGTCGATGCCGGCCCGCCGGGCATGATCGACGGCCCTTTGCGTGCACCCTCTTCGCCCCCCGAAACCCCGGCGCCGATGAAACGCAGGCCGCGCGCCGCGAGTTGCGCGTCGCGCCGCTCGGTATCGGTGTACAGGCTGTTGCCACCATCGATGACGATATCGTCGGCGTCGAGCAGCGGCAGCAGTTGTTCGATCACCGCGTCGACTGCCGTGCCGGCCTTGACCATCAACATCACGCGCCGCGGGCGCTTGAGGCTGGCGACAAATTCGGGCAGCGTCGCCGTGCCGACGAGTTGTTTGCCCGGATGCGCGGCGACAAAGGTCGAGGTCACTTCGGGGCTGCGGTTGAAGACACTCACGCGGAAGCCCCGGCTCTCGACATTGAGCACCAGGTTCTGGCCCATCACGGCCAGGCCGATCAAGCCGAAGTCGCTGGACGCTGCGCTGTTGTTGGTCATGATGTAGAGGTCGATGGCCGAGGGAGTTGCACCGGATTGTGCCGCGTGGCCAGCCAGATGCTGGGCAGGATCAGCGCCCCGCCGGCGAGGTGGTACCAGCCCGGCCGCTCACCAAGCACGAGCCAGGCACCGAGCGCGCCATAGACCGGCGACAGGTACAACATCAAGGCCGTGCGCGCGGCGCCGAGTTCGCGCTGCATGAACGAGTGCGCGCCGTAAGAGACGACACCCGGCACCACCGCTGCGACCACGACAAGCAGCAGCGCCTTCGGGCTCAGCGGCGGCGTGGGTATCGACAGCGCCTCGACCACGGTGGCCGGCAGCAGCCAGAGCAGGCCGCCGGCAATGATCGCCACCAAGCGTTCGGCCGGCCCGAGCCTTGACGGCCAGGCCTTGAGCAAGACCGAGTAGGCCGTCCAGGCCAGCGCCGCCGCGACCATCCAGCCGTCACCGGCGCTGAAGCGCACTTGCAACAGGTTGTCGATGTCGCCCTTGGCGATCACGAACAGCACGCCGGCCAGCGCCAGCGCGACGCCAACCTTCTGCGCCGCGGCCATATGTTCGTGCAAGCGGCGCGCGCTGACCAGCACGATCAGCACCGGCGTTGCGGCATAGATCAGCGCCATATTCGTCGCTGTCGTCGAGCGCCCGGCGATATAGACCCAGGCGCCGCAGATCCACATGCCCAGGCCGCCCAACACCAGCAGATGCCAGCGTTCTGCGCGCCAGACTGCGGGGTCGCTAAGCAGGCCATCACGCAGGCCACGCCAGACAAAAGGCAACATCAACAAAGCCGCCAACAGCCAGCGCCAGAAGGCCAGCGCATGTGGCGCGATGACGCCGTCAGACAGCCGTGCAACCAGGTAGTTAGACGACCACAGCGCCGGCACGATCCAGAGCAGCGCCAGCGCAATGCGCTGGCGCTTCACGCCAGCGTCGCCATCACTTCGCCCATGCGGACCGCGCCGCCCGGGGCCCAGCCGGGGTTGAAGCGGAACGCCCCGCGCGGCGGTGTCATCGTCGAGACACCCGGTGCCACGCGCGGGAACAGCATGACCACCGTCGAGCCGAGCAGGAAGCGCCCCATCTCGTCGCCTTGTTTCAGCATGACCGGCTGATCAGCGTAGGCCCACTCGCGCAGCTGTCCAGAGCGCGGCGGATTGACCACGCCGTGCCAGACCGTGGCCATGCTGCCGACGACGGTGGCCCCAACCAGCACCAGCACCCAGGGGCCAGGCATCGCCGCGTCGCCATCAAAAACGCAGACCACACGTTCGTTGCGCGCAAACAGGCCAGGCACACCACGCGCCGTGGTCGGGTTCACCGAAAAAAGGGCCCCCGGCACATGCACCATGCGCAGCAGCCGGCCGCCACGCGGCATGTGGATGCGGTGGTAGTCCTTCGGGCTCAGGTACAGCGTCGCAAAATGCCCGCCGTGGAAATGTGCGGCCAGCGCCGCATCGCCGCCGAGCAGCGCGGTGGCGCTGTAGTCGTGGCCCTTGGCCTGGAAGATGCGCTCGCCGTCGATGGCGCCAAACTGGCTGATCGCACCATCCACCGGGCAGACCCATTCGGCAGGCGCGAGTGGCCGCGCGCCGGGTTTGAGCGCACGCGTGAAAAACTCGTTGAAGCTGGCATAACGTTCGATATCAGCGTCAGCGGCTTCGGCCATATTGACACCGTAGCGGCCGACGAACCAGCGGATCAGCGCCGTCGTCGCGGTGCCGCCGCGGGCCGAAGCCACGAGCCCGGCAAAACGTGTCAACGCCTGCTTGGGCAGCAGGTATTGCGGCAGCACCGCCAGTTGCTCGGCATTCATCGCGCCAGGTTCATCGCTGCTGGATCGTCAGTCGGCATCGCGGGCGTCATCGCGGGCGGCGGCGCGGCTCAGCGCATCGGCGCGAGCTCGCGCAGCGCTTTCACCGCGCCGCGCCCGATCGACGCACCAAAGCGTTTGGCCAGCCTTTCGGCGACGTTGTCGTGCGGCGTGTAGTCGATCACCACTTCGGCCTTGATGACTTCGCGGGCGACATAGTCGAGGTTGCCGAGTTTGTCGGCCAGGCCTTGTCTGACGGCTTCTTCGCCGTTCCAGAACAGGCCTGAAAAGGTCTGCGGCGTTTCTTTCAGGCGGCTGCCGCGGCCGGCCTTGACGACGTCGATGAACTGGCGGTGGATCTGGTCGATCATCGCCTGCGCGAGTTTGGCTTCAGCCTCGCTGCGCGGACTGAAAGGGTCGAGCATGCCCTTGTGTTCACCGGCGGTGAGCAGGCGGCGCTCGACGCCGAGTTTGTCCATCGCGCCAGTAAAGCCAAATCCATCCATCAAGACCCCGATGCTGCCGACGATGCTGGCTTTGTCGACATAAATCTCGTCAGCCGCGACCGCGATGTAATACGCCCCCGATGCACAGACCTCTTCGACCACCGCGTAGACCTTCTTTTTGTGCAGCGCCTTGAGCCGCCGGATCTCGTCATTGACGATGCCGGCCTGCACCGGGCTGCCGCCGGGTGAGTTGATGCGCAACACCACGCCGCGTGCGTAGGGATCCTCGAAGGCGCTCTTCAGCGCCGACACCAGCAGGTCGGCACTGGCTTCGCTGTCGACCGAAACCTCGCCGCGCACATCCACCAGCGCGGTGTGCGGCGTCGCCGGCGGGCTGACATGGCCGCGTTGCGACAGCAGCACCCAGGCGACCACGACGACGACGCCGAGCCAGGCCAGACGAAAGAAGACCCGCCAGCGGCGCTCGCTGCGGCGGTCTTGCAGCAGGCCGGCGGCGATCGACGCCAAGGTGGTTTCGATGCCCGGTGGCGGCGGCGAGGCCGCCGCCACCGGGGCCGGTGCGGATGAGTCGGATTCTGGGTTCATGGCGGGTTCGCCGGCGCTAAGGTGTCGTCAAAGCGCAGCGGCTGAATGTCGCGTGAAGGATACCAAACCACCTGCCCGTCGCTGCGCTCTGCGACCTGCAGCGCCGTCAACCGGCCGCGCCCACAGGGCCCGCCAACACAGCGCCCGTCAGCGGGCTCGTAGGTGGCGCCATGGATCGAGCAGATGATGAAACGTTTGTCGGCGTCGAGAAAGTGGCCGGGCTGCCAGTCGAGTTCGGTTGGCACATGCAGACAGCGGTTGAGATAGGCCACGACGCGGCCGCCGAAGCGCAGCACAAACGCGCGCGCCGGGCGGCCATATTCGAGCACGTCGAAGACAATGGCCAGGCCGCCGTCTTCGAGCTCGGCGGCGCTACAGACAACTTCTGCAGCATCGCTGCCGGCCGGCTCGCCCGCGGGCTCAAGCATTCAGCACCAGCCATCGATGCAGCTCGGGGGTTGAATGGGCAATGAACACCGGCGCATAAGCGTCGAAGGCGCTGTGTTCGTGCGCGCCGTAGCTGACGCCCAGGCCGGCGACACCGGCGTTCGCGGCCAACAGCAGGTCGTGCGTGGTATCCCCAATCATCAAGGTGCGGTCGGGTGCGGCGCCGAGTTCGGCCATCAGCTCGAGCAGCATCAGCGGGTTCGGTTTGGACGCCGTCTCATCAGCGGTGCGGGTGCCGTCGAAGAGGCCGCGCAGCGGTGAATTTGCCAGCGCGTCGTCCAAGCCACGCCGGTTTTTGCCGGTGGCCACCGCCAGGCCGTGGTTGCGGCTTTTCAGCGCCAGCAGCATCTCGAGCGTGCCGTCGAAGAGCACCAGCTCGTGCGCACGCTCGACATAGTGGTGCCGATAGCGCTGCGCCAGCTCGGGGTAACGCTCGACCGGGAACCCCGGTGCGGCATGCATCAACGCGTCGCGCAGGCCGAGGCCGATGACATACGCCGCGGCCTCGTTGCTCGGCACTGCCGTGCCGACATCACGGCAAGCCGCCTGGATGCAGCGCACGATGAGCCCGGTGCTGTCGGACAGCGTGCCGTCCCAGTCGAAGACGATGAGGTCGTAGCGACGCTGCGGTGGTGCGGTCAAGGTCACGGTCACGGTCACACTGCAGCTCATTTCAAGCGTTGGGGCTCACAGAGCACCACCGTCTTGACCGAGTTGGCGATGAAACACTCGTCGTGGGCGCGGTGGTGCAGTTGGAGGTGTTCGGCCTCAGCAGGCTGACGATCGCCGGCAAAACGCACTTGCGGGCGCAGGCGCACCTCGGTCATCACCACCTTGCGATCGGCGTTGCGCGCCATCGTGCCGACGGCTTCATCGGTGTATGCGTCGACGACCCAACCGGCGTCGGCGGCGATCGACAAAAACCACAGCATGTGGCAGCTCGACAGCGAAGCGACAAAAGCCTCTTCGGGGTCGACCGCATCGGCGCGCGACATCGGCAGCGGCACTACCGAAGGCGAACTCGACCCGGGCACCACCAGGCCGTCGAAGCGCCAGAGGTGCGCGCGGCTGTACCGGTTGTCGGTGAACTCGGCGCCGCCGCGCTGCCACTCGATGGTGGCGGTGTAGCTGCTCATCGACTCGGGCCTTCAGCCAGCGCGTTTGCGCTTCGTGGGCAACTGTTGGGTGCCGGTCTTGAGCATTGTTTTCATCGCCCTGGCACCGGCGCGCCGGGCGCGGGTTTCGGCTTCCATGTAGGCCTGCTCGGCCGCGGTGCGCCAGGCGATGGCTTTTTTCAGCGCCTGCTTGAAACGCGCCACGGTATAGGTTCTCTGGCTGCCGATATAGATGTTGCGGTTGCGCGGCGAACTGCCAAATTTGGGCAGCAGCACCTGCAGGCTGCAATGCGGCACGGTGGTGTTGGCGCGCTGGCGCACGATCGGGCCGCTGATGCCCACCGGCAGCTTGCTCGTCTTGCTCGCGCTGCGGGTCTGCTGCAGCTTGCTCGGCGACGGCATCTCGATGATGCGCTTGATCAGCTCCTTGGTCGCCAGCTCAAGCGCCTTGGCCGCGCCGCTGCCGTCGTTGCTGGCGTCAGAGAACATCTTGGTGCCGCCGTACCGCACCTGCCAGCCGTGCGTGTAGCGGTGGTCAATACGCTGGATGCATTGCGGCACCGCAAAACGATGGCCGCTGAATATGGTTACTTCTCGGGTCTTCATGGGTTTTGGGGTTCCTTGTTGATGACCCCCCTGGGGCCGTCTTCTTGGCTCGCCGCACAGCTAACGCATCAAGTGCGCGCCTGCAGTGTCGCCAGCGCATTTTGACACTCTGCGGGCAAAGGCGCCATCAGGTCGACCGTTAGCCCTGTTGCAGGATGTACAAATTGCAGGCGCTGCGCGTGCAGGAACATGCGCTCGATGCGCAGCTTCGGGCCGGATGTCGCACTCGATTTCGCCACCGCTGCTGACACCGACACCGCCCCCCGCGCCAGCGCGTGGTTGAGCGCGAAATCACCGTACTTGGTGTCGCCGACGATCGGGTGCCCGGCGTTCGCCAGGTGGACGCGGATCTGGTGCGTGCGGCCGGTCTTGATCGTCACGTCGAGCAGCGTGAAGCCGGCAAAACGCCGCGCCACCTTGACCAGGGTGATCGAACGCCGGCCGTCTTGATCAGCCGGCGAGGTGACCCGCACCCGGCGCTCGCCGTCGGCGCCGACAAATTTGTGCAGCGGCACGTCGATGACCTTGTGGCTTGCCGGCCAGTCGCCGACGACGAGCGCTGCATAGACCTTGACGATGAGCTTGTCGCCGCCGTGGGCGCGAAACTGGTCCTGCATCGCAAGCAGCGCGCTGCGTTTTTTGGCCAGCAGCAGCACGCCCGAGGTCTCGCGGTCCAGCCGGTGCACCAGCTCCAAAAATTTTGCTGTCGGCCTGGCCTTGCGCAATTGCTCGATGACACCGAAGCTGACGCCGCTGCCCCCATGCACCGCGACGCCGGCGGGTTTGTCGATCGCCAACAGATGTTCGTCTTCAAACAGGATCGGGAATTCGCGTGCTGGCGCGGCCGCCGCACCGACCGGCGGTTCAGCAGTGCGCAGGGGCGGCAGGCGCAATTCGTCCCCCGCCGCGACCCGCGTGTCCGCCGCCGCCCGGCCTTTGTTGACCCGCACCTCGCCGCTGCGGATGATGCGGTAGACATGCGTCTTGGGCACGCCTTTGAGCAGGCGCATCAGCAGGTTGTCCAGGCGCTGGCCGGCGGACTCGGCGTCGACGACGAGGTGCCGTACCTCGCGCGCTGAGACCTCAGTCACAGCCGGCCTGATCGGTGCTGAACTGACCGGAGTGATCGCGGGAGTGATGGCTTTCCCGGCCCCAGTTGCCGGCTTGAGGCATGGCTTTGGGCCGTATAATCCGCCGCTCCACATGTGTGCTGCAAGTGCTTGATTTGCCGAAGTTTACCCGGGCAAGGCGGGCGCCGAGGTAGTGCACAAAGGAGACGGCAGCGGGGCCCGATCGGGCACGCTGCCACAAGCGTTGATGCAACGCCTGCGGGCCGCGGGCGGCGTTCTCAGTCCCCAAGTGACTGGCGAGCTTCGCGGGCCCAGGCGGTCAAAGACACGATCGCAAGAACCTGCCTCGGCCAGTGTCGAGGCGCCGTAGAAAGATCAACGGAGCCAGATGGCCCTGGGCCCGCTAAACCGGCCTGATGCCCGCTGGCCCCAAGCTGCCCAGGCAGCCGCGCCCAAACCGCGATGAGCCCACCGTCCACCTCCGTTCGCAAGACCCGCAGCCCCGGCGCCTCATCGGCCCGGCCTGCGCTTGCGGCAGCCTGCCCGGCCCAACCGCAATCAGCGGCAGCCGGCGGCCCGGACGACACCCACGCGAGCCCAGCCGCAGCCACCAAAGCACACGCGCCAACGCTGCGTCACCGCTGACCCGCGCTCCCCTTCGTTTCGGGAGCACCGGGCGCGCCGCAGTCCAGGGCGATTCGATCCCACGGTTCTTCCGCCGCGTCTGATGCATCTGATCACGCTGTCGGGTCCTTCAAGGGCTGGGCAGCGTCGTTAGCAACGCGCGCCGCTGAATCGGCGCGCGCGAGTGTAGGAGTGCATCCGATGAAACGCATGCTGATCAATGCCACGCAGCCCGAAGAGCGGCGCCTGGCTATCGTCGACGGCCAAAAGCTGCTCGACTTTGAAACCGAGATCGAAGGCCGCGAGCAGCGCAAAGGCAATATTTACAAGGCCGTCGTGACCCGCGTCGAGCCGGCGCTCGAAGCCTGTTTTATCGACTACGGCGAAGACCGCCACGGCTTCCTGCCGTTCAAGGAAATCTCGCGCAACTATTTCCGCGAAGGCACCGACGTGCGCACCGCGAAGATCGGTGACGCAATGCGCGAGGGCCAGGAACTGCTGGTCCAGGTCGAAAAAGAAGAGCGTGGCAACAAGGGCGCGGCACTGACAACCTTTGTTTCGCTGGCCGGTCGTTACCTGGTGCTGATGCCGAACAACCCGCGCGGCGGCGGTGTCAGCCGGCGCATCGAAGGCGAAGAGCGCGAAGAGCTCAAGGACGCGCTCGACCAGCTCGAATACCCCAAGGGCATGTCGCTCATCGCCCGCACCGCGGGCATCGGCCGCACGGCGCCCGAGCTGCAGTGGGACCTGAACTACATGCTCAAGCTCTGGGACGCCATCGACGGCGCGTCCAAGGCCGGCAAAGGCGCGTTCCTGATCTACCAGGAAAGCTCGCTCGTGATCCGCGCGATCCGCGACTATTTCACCTCGGACATCGGCGAGATCCTGATCGACACCGACGATATCTTCGAGCAGGCCCAGCAGTTCATGAACCACGTGATGCCGGA